>NZ_VHIJ01000063.1:38077-39673 GCF_006680095.1 Pseudarthrobacter sp. B4EP4b
CGCGGACGATCCCCAAACGAACGGTTCTCCCGATCGCCATAAGGCTTCCGATCGCCGTCACCGAACGGCTTACGGTCGCGGTCCCCGAAAGGCTTACGCTCACTGCCACCAAAGCCTCGGCGGTCACCCTCGCCCTCGCGGCGCGGACGATCACCAAAGGGCTTCTTGTCGCGGTCGCCGAAGGGCTTGCGCTCACCGCCACCAAAGCCTCGGCGGTCACCTTCACCGTCGCGGCGCGGACGATCACCAAACGAACGGTTGTCCCGTTCGCCATAAGGCTTACGATCGCCGTCACCGAACGGCTTGCGCTCACCGCCACCAAAGCCTCGGCGGTCACCTTCACCATCGCGGCGCGGACGATCACCAAAAGGCTTCTTGTCGCGGTCGCCGAAGGGCTTTCGCTCTCCCCCGCCGGCTGCACGGTTGGAGGGATCGTTGTTGTCCCGACCGGGCCGGGAGCGGAATCCCCGGGGTTCCCCGCCGGAGTTGTTGTGTCCGCGGAATCCGCCGCGGTCATTCCCGCCGCGGTTGCCGCCGTTGTGCTCAGCCATGTGGATTCCTCCTGTTGTGAGCCGACCACTGGCGCAACTGCAGCCGCTCGTATCCGTGTTTCGTTTTCCTACGCAACCCGAAATCAAGCGCTTCGAAGTCCGTACATCTTCATCAATTCTAGTGGAGTTGCTTCCCGGGGCAGGACAGGGCAGCAGCCAGGCAACAGCATCGTGGCCATCTTCACACTTCCCAGGACGCTCTCTCACTTGATGCGCGTTTTGGAGCCACGCTCTCTGACTTGATGCGCGTTTTGGAGCCACGCTCTCTCAGTTGGCGTGTTGTTCCATATGATGCTCATCCGTGTCATAGCGGATGACGGCCTCGGGTGTCGGATGCTGCAGACTGGCCCTTTTCATGCGGCCGGGCGAGAGAAGGTTGAGGTTGAAACGACATCAAGTGAGAGAGCGATGGCGGAAAACACACGTTAAAGGAGGGAGGGCTCATGGAAAACCCGCGTTAAAGGAGAGAGGGTCTCTTGGTTTGTGCGTTAAATGTGGGAGGCCCCAACCGTGATGGTTGGGGCCTCGACCTAATGGTTGTCCGGCGGTGACCTACTCTCCCACACCCTCCCGGGTGCAGTACCATCGGCGCTGTGGGTCTTAGCTTCCGGGTTCGGAATGGGACCGGGCGTTTCCCCCACGCTATGACCGCCGTAACCCTTGTACCCGACCCCCGGTGATACTGCCTGGGGGTGGGAAAACTGTGGTTACAACATTGTGGTGTTGTTATTGTGTTGTGTTTTTGTTCCCTGGACAACATTTTTGGTTTGTTGTTTGGGAACCACATAGTGGACGCAAGCAGTCTTGTTTATCTTTTTACCCTGCTTCATGGTGTGAACGTCTTTTGAATCCGTTCACGAAGAGGGTGTGTGGTGTAAGTTATCGGCCTATTAGTACCGGTCAGCTTCACGAGTCGTTAGTCCTCGCTTCCACATCCGGCCTATCAACCCAGTGGTCTGGCTGGGGGCCTCTCACACACAATGGTGTATGGAAATCTCATCTTGAAGCGAGCTTCCCGCTTAGATGCTTTCAGCGGTTATCCCAT
>NZ_VHIJ01000064.1:0-115267 GCF_006680095.1 Pseudarthrobacter sp. B4EP4b
GTCCCAACTAAGTAGCGCTAAGTGTCGTTATGAGGGCTCAAAACGACACTTGGCGCTACCCAGTTGGGTGGGGGCTAGGTGGTAACGGAGGTCTTGCGGGGGCTGTTGGGGGTGGTGGTTCCGTAATCAGCGGTTTTGAAGTGCGACGGCGCGAACGGGCTCACGCGCACCACGTCACCGATGACTATGACTGCCGGGTTGGCCACACCGGCGGCTTCCGCCTGGTCCGCAATGGAACCGAGGGTGCCGATGGTGACGCGCTGGTTGGGCAGGTAACCGTTCTCAACGATACCAACCGGGGTGTCCGCCGGCATGCCGGCTTTGCCCAGGGCGGACGCTGATTCGCGCAGCTGGCCCACACCCATCAGCAGCACCACGGTGTGGTCGGGTCGGGCGGGAACCTCGGAGAGTTCCTCGTGGCCGGTCACCACGCTGAAGCCCTTGGCGAGGCCGCGGTGCGTCACGGGGATGCCGGCTGCGGCGGGGACGGAGATCGCGGACGTGACGCCGGAAACCACTTCAACGTCGACGCTGTGCTGGCGGCAGTATTCGGCTTCCTCGCCGCCGCGGCCCAGGACGTAGGGGTCCCCGCCTTTGAGCCGGACCACGCGGTGGCCCTTCAAGGCTTCCTCCACAAGGATCCGGTTGATCTCGGACTGGGGCACTGGGTGGTGGCCGGGGGTCTTGCCAACCTCGATGACGTGGACGTCCGGTGCCAGTTCGTTAAGCAGTTCGCGGGGGCCCAGGCGGTCTGCCACCACAACGTCGGCCTGGCCGAGGAGCCGGCGGCCGCGGACTGTGATGAGGCCGGTGTCACCTGGACCGCCGCCCACCAGGGCAACGGAACCATTACGGGCGGCCCGGCGGCGGCGCAGCGGAAGGTCGCCGGTTTCCAGCGCAGTGGCCACGGCGTCGCGCACGGCCATGGCGCGGCGCGGGTCTCCCCCGGCGTTCACGGCGATCTTGACGTCGTCCACTTCTGCGACGGCGGGGGTCCAGGCGGCTGAGGCTTCGTGGTCGGAGGCGTTGACGCACCAGATGCGCTGCGCCTCGGCGTCGGCGGAAACCTGGGCGTCCACGGCGGAATCACCGGTGGCGGTCTGGACGAACCAGACGCCGTCGACATCGGAGGAAGAGTAGGTGCGCGCCTCCCAGGTGAGGAGGCCGGCGCCGGCCAGTTCCTGGAGTGCGGCGGAGGCAACCGGAGCCACGACGGTGACCCGGGCACCGGCGTCGAGCAGCCCCTTGGCGCGGCGTGCAGCAACGGGGCCGCCGCCCACCACCAGCACGGGGCGGCCAAGGAGGCGCAGTGCTGTGGGGTAGATATCCTGAATTGCCATGAATCAACGGTAGGGCCGCGTCACAATCGCCCACAAAGGCCGAGCAACACCAGTTCACGTAAGGTAACGCTGCGTCACATAGTGGTTCGCCGCCGTCGTCGGCCGTCCTGGGGCACATTGGCGGCAATTCCGGCGGGCGCAGGCTTGATCCGCGGCGTGTCCGTGTCAAAGTGCCCCGGTTCGGCCGCTGGAGGCCGTGAAGTCGCCAAGAAACAGCAAAGCCCGACGGCGGGAGTCGCCGTCGGGCTTTGCTGGAGGCTTGGAACGGGGCTGGCTTAGCGGGTGCTGCCGGAGAGGAGGCCGCGGCTGCGCAGGAGCCTTTTTTCGATCGGTGCGAACACCAGCAGCTCGATCAGGATGCCAACGGCGAGGATCAGCAGGATTGCGGCCATCACCACCGACATGTCGGACAGCTGCCGGCCCTGGTCCAGGAGCGAGCCCAGGCCAAAGCCGATGGTGCCGCCCACGGCGATGATTTCCGCGGCCATCAGTGAGCGCCACGAGAACGCCCAGCCCTGCTTGAGGCCGCTCAGGTATCCCGGAAGCGCGGCGGGAAGGATGATCTGCAGCGCCATCTGGAGCCGGGACGCACCCAGGACGGTACCCACGCGGCGGTACTGCGGCGGGATCTGGTCCACGCCCGAAATGAGCCCGTTGATGATGGACGGGATGGCGCCCATAAAGATCACGAAGTACACGGTGGCGTCGGTCAGCCCGAACCAGATGATGGCTGCCGGCACCCAGGCCACCGAAGGCAGCACCTGCAGGCCGGAAATCAGCGGCCCGAAAGCCCTGCGGAGCGGAGCCACCTGGGCCAGCAGCAGGCCCACGGGGGTGGCAATGACAACGCTGATCACAAACCCGATGATGCCGCGCTGCATGGAAGTCCAGACGGATTCCTGGAGCTTGCCCTCGTTCCAGAGCACGCCCATCTGGGTCACCACGTCCAGCGGACCCGGCACCAGGTCGCGGCGCTTCACCCCGAGCGAGACGTAGAACTGCCAGATGAGCACCAGGACCACCAGCGCGGCGATGGGCAGGAGTACCCGGCTCCAGTCCACCCGGTGTTTACGGTCGGCGTCGGACTGCAGGGAGTCCAGCCCGGACTCAAGTTCCCGCAGGTCCTCGTGGCCGGTGGAAGTCCGCGTCAAAGCAGCATGCACGTGGGGGGTTTCGACAGGCTCAACCAACGGATCAGACACGGAGTTACTTGGCATGGCGGCGAATCTCCTCACGCAGCCGGGCGGTGATGACCCCGGTCAGCTGGCCGGCAAGCCCGGCATCGGTTCGGTGTTCCTCCGTGACGGCCCATTCCTGGACAACGCGGCCGGGGCGGGAGGACAGCAGCAGCACGCGCTGGCCCAGCCGGACGGCTTCGCGGACGTTGTGGGTCACGAAGACGATGGTGCGGCCAGTTTCCTTCCAGATGCGTTCAAGTTCGTCGTGCAGCAGGTCGCGGGTGATCGCGTCCAGAGCAGCGAACGGCTCGTCCATCAGCAGCAGCTGCCGGTCCTGCGCCAGGGAACGGGCCAGGGACACGCGCTGCCGCATGCCGCCGGAGAGCTCATGCGGGCGCTTGTCCCCTGCGGTGCCAAGGTGCACCAGCTCCAGGAGCTCCTGCGCCTTCGCCTTGCGCTCCGCTTTGCCCATGCCGCGCAGCTTGAGCGCCAGTTCGATGTTCTCCCGGGCTGTGAGCCAGGGGAACAGCGCGGCGTCCTGGAACATAAATGCGGCACCGTCGCTGGGCACTTCGAGGGCGCCCGACGTCGGCGCCTCGAGTCCGGCGATGATGTTCAGCAGGGTGGATTTGCCGCAGCCGGAGGCACCGAGGAGGGCGACGAACTCGCCCTGGCCGATGTTGGCGTTGACGTCGTCCAGCACCGGGGCGCCATCGCCGAAGCGCTTGCCCAGGTTTTCCAGTACGACTGGCATGGTGCCGTCCTTAGGTAGGTGGTGTGGATCAGTTCTGGCCGAGGCCGGCGGCGGAAATCTTGGCGGTGCTGCCTGTGGCGGCAGCGACCTCGTTCAGGGGGCGGAGGTCGAAGAGTCCGCTGAGGTCCGCCTGCTTGGTGGTGCCGGCCTCCACGCCGTCCTGCAGCAGCCGGGGGTAGCTTCCGGCCAGCGGGTCCAGGGTGAAGGTGATGTTGGCCAAGGACCGCGCAAGGACGTCATCCGCCAGTGCCGCGCCTGCTGATTCCTGCAGGGCCGAGTTGATGACGGCGGCCTTCTGCGCCGCAGGCGCTTCGTTCAGCCACGCAACCGACTTCGCATGACCAGCGAGGAGCGCCTTGACGGTGTCCGGATGGTCGGCCGCGAATTTCTGGTTCACGATCAGGACCGTGGTGGGGAATTCGCCGGGCTTGCCGGTGCCTGTGCCGTCCCACAGGTCCTTTTCGTCCACCAGCACCTTCGCTCCGGCCTGGAGCACCAGGCGGGACGCCCAAGGCTCAGGCAACCAGGCGCCGTCGAGCTTTCCGTCCTGGAAAAGCTTCAGGGTTTGCGCGTTTTCGGTGGGGTTGATGGCGACGTCGCCGCTGCCGTCCACGTTCGTTTTGTATCCCTGGTCCGCGAGCCAGGCGCGCAGGGCGACATCCTGCGTGCCGCCCAGTTGTGGGGAAGCCAAAGTCTTGCCTCTGAGGTCCGCAGCCGAACTAATCTCCGGTTTGACCACCAGTTGGGCGCCACCGGCAGCAGCCCCGGCAATGATCCTGACGGACTCCCCCTTGCTCTTGACGAAGGAGTTGATGGCCGGGTTGGGGCCGATGTAGGCGGCATCGATGGCGCCGGCATTGAGCGCTTCAATGGCCGCAGGACCGGCGTTGAACGTCTCGGTGCTGAGCGTGGTACCGCCCAGGGCTTCGGCCAGGAAACCCTGCTTGATGCCGACCAGTGCGGGAGCGTGCGTGACGTTGCCGAAGTACCCCAGCTTCAGTTCTGCGGCCGGAGCGGGTTCAACTGCCTGGGCCTCGCTATTGCGGGAAACGGTGGACCCCACCACGGCGCCGAGGGCGATCAGCAGTACCAGCCCGATGGCGAGGGCAGCCTCGATGGCACGCTTGCGCTGGGGAACAGCGCTTTCGCCTGCCACGATGCGGGTCATCCCGGGCTTGGAACTAGTCATTGTTTCACCATAGGGAGTGACCCAAACCCGTTCAACGAAGCGGAAACGGGGGGTCACGAAGGTTCATCTAGCGTCATATTCCACCGCACCACTTGGGGCCTGCGCTGCTGCCTGGCCGCAGATTCGAGTACTCGCTACTCGTGCTTCGCGGCGCCCTGCCACGTAGCGTCCATAAAAGTCCTGCTGGGGAGGCTCATAAGCGAATTGACTTATAGGGGCAGGTCATGGGTAACGAGCTGTGCAGGCATGAGTGTTACGTGGTTGGGCCCGCTGCCGGGACTGGCCTCGAGGCGTTGCTGTGACCGAGGGCGACGCCTATGCCCCGCTCCTGGACCCCTCAGTGCTGGAGAGGCTGCGCGATGAACTTGAGGACGATGAGGGCGTCTGGAAGGTGTTCGTGCAGAACTTTATCGAGCAGCTGCCCGAACGGAATGAGAAGCTGCGGCAGGCGTTGACCACCGGTGACGTCACCGGCGCCATGGATGCCGTGCTCAGTCTCAAAACCTCCAGTCAGATGGTGGGCGCGGAACGGCTGGCGGGCCTGGTTATGGACCTCGAGCAGGCCCTGCGCCATGACATTCTTGGCAGCGATCCGGCCGTGGCGCTGCCCCAACTGGCCGCCGCCCATCTCCGGCGCATCAAGCAGTGCAGCCGGCAGACCACCTACCTCCTCCAGGCCACGCTGAAGCGGAAGCCGGATGGGGGCTGAGCGGCTTCAGTTGCCTTTGACATTGATCAGTTGCCGCAGCTTGTGCCGGACCTTGACCAGGTCTGCGGCGTCCTGCATCACCTGGTCGATGGGTTTGTAGGCGGCCGGAATCTCGTCGATGAAGGCTTCCGAAGCCCGGAACTCGATCCCGCGCATGGCCTTCTTCAGCTCGTCCAGGCTGAAGGTCCTGCGCGCTGCGTTGCGTGAGTACTCCCGGCCGGCCCCGTGCGGTGAGGAGTTCAGGGAGGCGGGGTTGCCCAGGCCTTCCACCACATACGACGCCGTCCCCATGGATCCGGGAATCAGTCCGGGATCGCCGGGGCCGGCTTGGATCGCGCCTTTCCGGGACACCCACACGGACCTGCCGTAGTGGGTTTCCTGCTGGGTGAAGTTGTGGTGGCAGTTGATCCGTTCGCGTTCCTGCACCCGGCCGCCCACCCAGTGGCCGAACCGGGCGCTGAGGCGGTCCATCATCTCCTCCCGGTTCAGGAGCGCGAAGTGCTGGGCCCAGCGCAGCTCTGCCATGTAGCGGTCGAACTGCGGTGTGCCCTCGTCCAGGTAGGCGAGGTCCGGGTGGGGTAAGCGGATCTGGTGTTTCCGCGACACATGCTGGGCGACGCCGATGTGATGCTGGGCGATCTTGTTGCCGATGCCGCGTGAACCGGAATGCAGGAACAGCCAGACGGCGTCAGCCTCATCGGCGCAGACTTCGATGAAGTGGTTGCCCGAGCCCAGGGACCCGAGCTGCAGCTCCCATTTGGCTGCATACTGCGCGGGGTTGAACCCGGATTTGGCAGCGAGCTGCTTCAGTTCGGCGATCCGCGGCTCGGCGCTGGGCAGCACGGTCCTGTTGTTGTGCCCCGCGGAGAGCGGAATGACGCGTTCGATGTCTTCACGGAGCTTCTTGCGGTCCTTCGGGAGGTCCGCCAGCGAGTACTGGGTCCGGACGGCAATCATGCCGCAGCCTATGTCCACGCCTACGGCCGCTGGGATGATCGCGTGCAGCGTGGGAATCACCGAGCCCACGGTGGCACCCTTGCCCAGGTGGGCATCGGGCATGAGTGCCAGATGGGGATAAATGAAGGGCAGCTCGGCCGTCATCACGGCCTGCTCCCGGGTCTGGTCATCCAGGATTGATGCCCAGTTGAGCAGCTTGCTGTTGATGGTTTCCATGTGCCGCCTCCCACTGCCGGATGAGGACTAACGTGAGTCTTAGGCTACCGCCCGGCCCCCCAGACCGCCCTGAACCGGTTCCCCCGGAAGGAGAGGCAAAACCGCGGCTTGTTCGCAAAACCTGGCCTTGACGGCGGGGTTTCGCGAACAAGCCGCGGTTTAGTGTCGGAACTTAGATGCTGTAGCGCTCGTCCTCGTGGTCGCCCGGGTGGTCCTTGACCAGGCCGGCAGCCAGCGTATTGCCGTCCAGCGGGTCGATCACCAGGAACGCGCCGGTGCGGCGGTGGTGCAGGTAGTTCTCGAGCGGCAGCGGCGCGGCGAGCCGGAGCTGCGCGTGACCGATGTCGTTCAGCTCCAGGGTGGACGCCGGCTCCAGCTTGAAGGTGGACAGGTCCAGCTTGCCGTTGACATTGCGGACCAGGGCCTGCACGGTGCGGGTTCCGTGTTTTACCAGCACTTTCTGTCCTTCCCGGAGCGGCTTCGGGGACAGCCAGCACAGCGACGCGTACAAATCCGCCGACGCTTCACGGACGGTGCCGGCAGCGGCGATGGTGTCGCCGCGGGCCACGTCGAACTCCTCAGCAAGGCGGATGGCCACTGACTGCGGCGCGGCGGCTTCCTCCAGGGAAGCCCCGGCGAAGTCGATGCCCACGACCGTAGTGGTGCGCGGCGACTGGCCCGGGGTCAGCACGGACACCTGGTCCCCCACCTTGACCGAACCTTCGGTGATCTGGCCGGCGTACGCGCGGTAGTCGCGGTAGGCCTCAACGTCCAGCCCGGCGGCAACGGCATCAGGAGCCAGTGCACCTTGCGGCCGGATGACCAGCTGCACCGGGAAGCGGAAGCTCTCCAGGTGGCTTTCGAGTTCGTCGGCGGCCGGAAGGGTCTCGAGCACTTCGAGCAGCGCCGGGCCCGTGTACCAGGGGGTGCGTTCCGAGCCCTCCACCACGTTGTCGCCGTCGAGCGCGGAAACCGGAACCACCAGCAGGTCCGCAATACCGTCCGAGCCGAGGCCCAGCTCGCGGCCCACCTGCTGCACGTCGGCTTCGATCTCGCGGAACACGGACTCGCTGAAGTCCACCAGGTCGATCTTGTTGACCGCCACAATCACGTGGGCCACGCGCAGCAGCTGCAGCACGGACAGGTGCCGGCGGGTCTGCTCCAGCACACCCTTGCGGGCGTCAATGAGTACGACGACGGCATCCGCCGTGGACGCGCCGGTCACCGTGTTCTTGGTGTACTGAACGTGCCCGGGGCAGTCGGCCAGGATGAAGCTGCGCCGGTCCGTGGCGAAGTAGCGGTAGGCGACGTCGATGGTGATGCCCTGTTCGCGCTCGGCGCGCAGGCCATCCGTCAGCAGGGCGAGGTCGATGCCGCCCTTCTCGCCGCCGAAGCCGCGGTCCGCTGAGGTGCGGGCAACGGCGTCGAGCGTGTCAGCCAGAATGGCCTTGGAATCGTGAAGGAGGCGGCCCACCAAAGTGGACTTGCCGTCGTCGACCGATCCTGCGGTGGCGAACCGGAAAAGTGTGGTGGGCAGGCCTTCGTTGATTGAGCCTGTCGAAATCTCGGAAATCGTGCTCATTAGAAATAGCCGTCCTTCTTGCGGTCTTCCATGGCGGCCTCGGAGATGCGGTCATCTGCCCGGGTGGCGCCACGTTCGGTGAGGGTGGAGGCAGCAACTTCGACCACGACGTCGGACACGGTGTAAGCGTCGGACTCTACGGCTCCGGTGCAGGACATGTCCCCCACGGTGCGGTAGCGGACGGTCTTGGTGATGACGTCCTCGTGCGGCAGCGGCTGGGACACCTCGCCCACCGCCCGCCACATGCCGTCGCGGGCGAAGACCTCGCGCTCGTGAGCGTAGTACAGGCCGGGCAGCTCGATGTTCTCGCGCTCGATGTAGCGCCAGATGTCCAGCTCGGTCCAGTTGCTGATGGGGAAGGCACGGACGTGCTGGCCCACGGTGTGGCGGCCGTTGTACAGGTTCCACAGCTCGGGGCGCTGGTTGCGCGGATCCCACTGGCCGAACTCGTCGCGCAGGCTCAGGATGCGCTCCTTGGCGCGGGCCTTGTCCTCGTCGCGGCGGCCGCCGCCGAAGACGGCGTCGAACTTGTTGGACTGGATGGCGTCCAGCAGCGGGACGGTCTGCAGCGGGTTGCGGGTGCCGTCGGCACGCTCGGCGAGCTCGCCGCGGTCGATGAACTCCTGCACGGAGCCCACCACGAGCTTCAGTCCCAGCCGCTCCACAGTGCGGTCGCGGAAGTCGATGACCTCGGGGAAGTTGTGGCCGGTGTCCACGTGCAGCACGGGGAACGGGACCTTGCCGGGCCAGAACGCCTTGGTGGCCAGATGCAGCATCACCACGGAGTCCTTGCCGCCGGAGAACAGCAGGGCCGGCTTCTCGAACTCGGCAACAACCTCGCGGATGATGTGGATGGCCTCGGACTCGAGGGTGTCCAGGCTGGAGAGGCGCGTGGATACGGCAGCTTCAGTCACCTGGGTGGTCTCCTCGGATAGGTAAGTGCTCATACGTGTAGTCCGCATTCTGTCTTGTCGGTACCTGCCCAGCGGCCGGCGCGGGGGTCGTCGCCGGGCGCCACCTTCCGGGTGCAGGGCTGGCAGCCAATCGAGGGGTACCCCTGGGAAAGCAGCGGGTTGACGGGCAGGAGGTTGTCGTCCGAGTACTGGACCAGCTGGTCGAACGTCCACGCGGCCACCGGGTTGACCTTGACCAGGCCGTTGGCCTCGTCCCAGGTGACCAGCGGGGTGTTGGTCCGGGTGGGGGCCTCGTCCCGGCGAACGCCGGTGAACCAGACTTCGTAGCCGGACAGGGTGCGGCGCAGCGGGGCCACCTTGCGGAGGGCGCAGCACTGGGCGGCGTCGCGGGCGAAGAGGTCCTTGCCCAGGAGCCGGTCCTGCTGCTCCACGGTGTTCTCCGGGAGCACGTCCACCACGTTGACGCGGAGGTTTGCGGCCACCTCGTCACGCGTGGCGTAGGTTTCCGGGAAGTGGTAGCCGGTCTCCAGGAACAGGACGTCGACGCCGGGCAGCTGGTCCGCGACCAACGCCGGCAGGACGGCGTCGGCCATGGAGCAGGCGACGGCCACTGCGGGCAGGTCAAAGTTGCGCTCCACCCAGGCGATCACGTCACGGGCCGGGGCATCCCAGCCGAGCTCGGCGGCGCCGGCTTCGGCCAAGGCCCTCAGTTCGTCCTTGCTGCGGAGCTTGGGGGTTTCGGCAGCCTTGGTTTCGGCGAGCGCAACCACCGTCGCTTCTGCCTCGGCAGGTGCAACTACCGGGTCCAGTCCGAGTGCATGTTTGCTCATTACTGGAGTGCCTCCTCGTCTGCTGCGTGCGCCCACTCGGCGAAGGTCTGGCCTTCGGCGCGCTGGGCCACGAAGGTGCGGACTACGCGCTCCACGTAGTCGGGCAGGTCGTCAACGTACACCTTGAGGCCGCGGACGGTGCGTCCCAGCCCGGCCTCCTCGCGGTCGTTGGAAGCCAACCCGCCGCCCAGGTGGACCTGGAAACCCGGGGAGGGGTCGCCGTCGGGCGTGGGAAGCATCATGCCCTTGAGGCCGATGTCCGCCGTCTGGATGCGGGCGCAGGAGTTGGGGCAGCCGTTGATGTGCAGGGACAGCGCGTGCGGCAGCTCGCCGGACCCGGCGAGGTCGGCCAGGCGGCGTTCGAGCTCGGCCACGGCGGTGGCGGCCGTGTGCTTGGTCTCCACGATGGCCAGCTTGCAGTACTCGATACCGGTGCAGGCGATGGTCCCGCGGCGGAACACGGACGGGCGGGCGGACAGGCCCAGTGCGTCCAGCTCGGCCACGAGGGGCTCCACCTGGTCCTTCTCGACGTCCAGGACCACGAGCTTCTGGTGCGGGGTAGTGCGCAGCCGGTACGAGCCGCGGGCCTCCAGGGTGTCCGCCAGCTTCACCAATCCGGAGCCGGACAGGCGGCCGGCCAGCGGGGTGGCGCCGATGAAGAACTTGCCGTCCTTCTGCTCGTGCACGCCGATGTGGTCGCCGGGGGTGGTGGGCTTGGGCGCGGCCGGACCGTCGGCCAGCTTGTAGCCCAGGTATTCGTCCTCGAGGATCTGGCGGAACTTCTCCGGACCCCAGTCGGCCATCAGGAACTTCAGGCGTGCCTTGGTGCGCATGCGGCGGTAGCCGTAGTCACGGAAGATGCTGGTGACGCCGAGCCACACATCCGCGGCCTGCTCAGGCTTGACGAATGCACCCAGGCGCTTGCCGAGCATCGGGTTGGTGGACAGCGCGCCGCCGGCCCAGAGATCGTAGCCAATGCCGAGCTCAGGGTGGCGCACGCCTACGAGGGCGAAGTCGTTAATCTCGTGGACCACGTCCTGGCTGGGGTGGCCGGTAATTGCGGTTTTGTACTTGCGGGGCAGGTTGGACAGCAGCGGGTTGCCGATGAACCGCTCGCCCAGCTCCTCAATCAGCGGGGTGGGATCGATGATCTCGTCCTTGGCGATGCCGGCCACGGGCGAGCCCAGGATGACACGCGGGACGTCGCCGCAGGCTTCGGTGGTGGACAGGCCAACACCTTCCAGGCGGGTCCAGATCTCGGGGATGTCCTCCACGCGGATCCAGTGCAGCTGGATGTTCTGGCGGTCCGTGAGGTCGGCCGAGTCACGGGCGAAGTCCACGGAGATCTGGCCGATGACGCGCAGCTGCTCGGTGGTGAGCGCACCGCCGTCGATCCTCACCCGGAGCATAAAGTACTTGTCCTCGAGCTCGTGCGGCTCAAGGGTTGCGGTCTTGCCGCCGTCGATCCCGGGCTTGCGCTGGGTGTAGAGGCCCCACCAGCGGAACCGGCCGTGCAGGTCCTGGCCGGGGATGGCGTCGAAGCCCTCTTTGGAGTAGATGGTCTCGATACGCTCGCGCACGTTAAGGCCATCGTCTTCCTGTTTCCAGGTTTCGTTGGCGTTCAGGGGCGTTTTGCCGTCCACTTTCCACTGCCCGTGCGGTTTCGCGGCGGGTCGGGACGGGCGGGCCGGGCGCTTCGGGGCGGCGGTGTCCGCGGACGCTCCGGCTAGAGCTGTATCAGTCATGCATCGACTGTAGGTCCCGTCCGAAGAGCGTCACAAAGGCCCGGAAACGTTGAGTCACCTAGGGAAATATTTCGTCACGAAACGCCGGACGGCCTTGAAGAAGCCACCCTCCTGTGCATCTGAAGGTGCTGCTTCAGGGGCATTGGCCGGTGCTGTGGAGGGCACTTCGGAGGGTGCCGCCGCGGCAGCTTCCCGGGCCTTCGCGACGGCGGCGTCGTAACGTTCCAGCGCGATCTCCGCCAGCACGGGTGACGGCAGCAGGGGTTCGGTGACGACGTCGGCCCCGGCCTTTGCGAGCTGGTCATGGAAGAAGCCCGGCGCCAGGAGGTAGGAGGCAATCACCACGCGCCCGCCGACGTCGACAGCCCCTGCGGACTCCCCCGCGCCGGCACCTCCCTCCAGTTCCTCGCGAAGCATTGCGACGGCGTCGGGCACGGACGGCTTGGCGGAGGCACCATAGGCGGCCACCATCCGGTTGGACCGCAGCTCCTGAAGCTGGCCCAGCAGTTCCTCCACGCTCACGGCAGCCTTGGGGTTGGACGAACCGGCGGCGGCGAGGACAATCACGTCGTTATCCGTAACGCCCGCTTCACGCAGCCGCTGGTCCAGGAGGGCGGCGAGGCGCGGATCCGGCCCCAGCGGAGCGGCCGCGGCGCTCCCCGGCCGGCTCTTGACCGCCCGCGCGATATCCACCTTCACGTGGTAGCCCACGCTGAGCAACAATGGCACCACGACGGCGGACTCCCCCGCCGGCAGGCCAGCCACCACGTCCACCAGATCGGGCTGCTGAACATCCACGTAGGCTTCCCGGACGTCGAGTCCCGGGCGGAGCGCTGCAATGGCATCGCGCAGGGCGTTGACCTCCGCGGCGCCTTGTGTGTTGGACGTCCCATGGGCGCAGGCGATCATAATGGGGCTGTTCATAGGGGCTAGCGTAACGTTGGAGCCGCCCTGTCCGCCCTCTTTGTAACCGCCGGGACGCTCCATGACATTCGCCTTTGACAACGCGCCCGTGTGGCTGGATCTGCTGGGCGTCTTCTTCTTCGCCGTCTCGGGTTCGCTGCTCGCGGCGCGCAAGCAGATCGACATTGTGGGATCCCTGTTGCTGGCTTCCCTGGTGGGCCTTGGCGGCGGCGTGATCCGCGACATCATCCTGGGCGTGGTCCCGGCAGCCTTCACCAACCCCGCCTACCTGGTGCCGCCGCTGCTGGCCACGGTCCTGGTGTATTTCCTGTTCTCCAGCGTCCAGCGCTACACGTCACTGCTCACCCTGTTCGACGCCGGCGGGCTCGCTTTGTTCTGTATGACGGGAACCCTCAAGGCGCTGGCCACCGGCCTCAATCCGGTGGCATCGGTGCTCCTGGGAGTGACGTCGGCGGTGGGCGGGGGCCTGCTGCGGGACGTGGTTGCCAACGAGGTTCCGGAGCTTTTTAATCCCAAGGACATCTACGCGCTGCCGGCCTTCCTGGGAGCTGCCATGACCTCTGTCCTCTGGGTCCTGGGCGTGTTCAATGTTTCGACTGCAGCCGTGATCGCGGCCCTGGTGTTCACGTTCCGGGTCCTGGCCTGGCGGCGGTCCTGGCAGGCCCCGCTCGCCGTTCGCGGGTGGCACCGGGCAGGGGCCGGCAGCGGCGAATCACAGGGCCGCGATTAGCTAGGATATGAGCATGACTGACATGTTCCTCGAGAAATTCCGTGCGCTGGTTCCGAAGTATCTCGAGGATGAATGGCAGGAAGAGGACGGCCTGTCCCCCGAGGAGCTGGACAAGGCCCTCGCCGACCACCAATTCCAGATTCCCCTGGTCCTGCGCGAGTTCTACCTGGCCATCGGCGGCTGCGAGGACCTGATGGAGGCATACCACTACTTCTGGGATCCGGACGAGCTCGAAGTTGATGACGAGGGCTTCCTGATGTTCCTCGAGGATGAGGAAGAGGAATACACCTGGGGCTTCCGGGTAGGCGACCTCGGCGTCCCGGACCCCATCGTGTACCGGCGCAACAACGCCCGGGGTCAGTGGAAGTCTGAAGAGGGCACGTTCTCGGAGTTCGTGTTCGACATGTTCGAGTGGGCCTTCGAGGACGACGAAGACTAGGTTCCGCTTTAGGTCATCCGGTGGCGGTCCTGGGGCACTTTGACACGGACACGCCGGGCGTTGAGGCCAGTTCAAGTGTTGTTCGGCCCAAAGAGCCCCACGACGGCGGCGGTCACCTTCCGCCGAAGGCTCCCTGCCGGCTAAGCTCCAGCACCGCCAACACCTGGGCCACCATTCGCTCGGGATAGTGGACTACGTCCGCGTAGCCGAATCTAAGGCAGAGACGTCCGCCAACCACTGTGGCGTTGTTACGTACGCGGTCCTTTTTGACGTGTTTTGCCTCCAGGTGGGTGGCCCCGTCGGTTTCCAGCACCAGGCAATCCTCAATCAGGAAGTCCACCTCGCCCACGCCCTGGAGCTCCACGTGCCGGCGAACATACAGGCCGGCCCTCCGGAAGTGGTAGTTGGCCAATACCTCAAGAACCGAATCGGCCCGGGGAATCACGTAATCCAGGACTGAACGGGCACGTGCGTTGCGATTTCCGGGAAGTTTGCGCCGCAGGAAATCCACTGCCACATCTCCGCGCTGCGCAGCACATTGAACCATGACCAAGGCTTCCAGGGCGGGAAGGCAATGCAGAGCATGGATGAGGACGTCCGCCAGGCCCGCCACCGGCAGCCAGGGGTGGACAGGATGAAGGATCCGGCCGTGGGTCAGGGTGCCCGGCACTGTCTTCTTGTGTCCAGGGCTCAAGTGGACCATTCCGGCCTTCTCCAAGGTCCACAGCTGATAAGCAGGGGCAGCGGACAGGCAGGTCACGAGCGCATTGTGCTGCAGGGCCAAACCGAGAACGCCGTCTTCCGTTGGCAGGCCGTAGACACCTCGCCGGACCCGGACGACCTGGCCTGCTGCGAGGGCCTGGTCCACACGCGTTCTCGCGAATCCGGCACTGTGGAGTGCAGCAGTTCGGGCAACGCCTCCGCGATGGCGGAGAAAGGCTTCGATATCCATGGAATCAAATTCGCTCGAACCCCGCGGCAGGCGACAGTTCCAGGCAGGGCCATGTGGACAACTTGCCGTCGCAGGGCACTTCGACACGGACTCGCCGCGGCTTCAGCCCTGACAGCAGGGAGCGGACGTCAATGCGCCCCAACACGGCGGGAAAGCCGGGGCTGAAAATTCTTTGACACAGGCAGTAACAAGGGGCTTGCGTCTTATGACAAATCTGTCATAGACTATTCATGGATCCGCTAAACGCCTCCGGCGGGTCTGATGCGAACGGAGAGATAGCCTCGGTTCACGGCAACATATGACTCGTATTGTTGCTGTGGACCGGGGCTATCCCGTTTAAGCGGGCGCAGCAAAAACAGATTCACGGCAGCAAAGAAGAAGCCCGGCGCCGTCCACGGAGCCGGGCTTCCACAGAAGCAGAACTAGCTGGCGCGGTCCACCACAGCCACAGCGAAGTTGGACAGGGATTCCTTGACCACGCCGTCGGGCAGCGGAGCCAGGGCCGCAATGGCCTCATTGGCCCACTGCCGCGCCACAATCCAGGACTCGGCCGTAACCGGGTGCTCGCGCAGACCCGCCACCGCCTCGGCGAGGGCTTCGTCGGAGGTGAGGTCGCCGTCAATCAGTTTCAGGAGTTCGACGGCGGATTGGTCGCCATCCGCGGCCGCCTTCCGGAGGAGCAGCACCGGAAGGGTGGGGACGCCTTCGCGAAGGTCAGTTCCCGGGGACTTGCCGGACTTGACCTTAATACCGGTCACGTCGATCACGTCGTCGGCAAGCTGGAAGGCCACGCCCACCTTCTCGCCGTACTCCACCAGCACGGATTCGTAGGCGGGATCTGCCTCGGCGAAGATGGCACCGAGCTGCCCGGAAGCAGCAACCAGGGAACCGGTCTTGTCTGCGATGACCGAGAGGTAGTGCTCCACCGGGTCCTCGTCCGGACGCGGCCCCACGGTCTCGTGAAGCTGGCCCAGGCAGAGCCGCTCGAAGGTGCGGGCCTGGATGCCCAGGGCACGGGAGCCGAGCTCGGACACCAGGATCGAAGCACGCGCGAAGATGAGGTCGCCGGTGAGGACAGCCACGGAGTTGCCCCAGACCTCGTGGGCCGTCGGAGCGCCGCGGCGGAACGGAGCCGAGTCCATCACGTCGTCGTGGTAGAGCGTGGCGAGGTGGGTCAGTTCAACCACGACGGCGGCCTGCACCACGGCGGGAAGCGAGGCGTCACCGAGGTGTGCACAAAGCAGCGTCAGCAGCGGCCGGATGCGCTTGCCGCCGGCCTCCACCAGGTGGCGCGACGTTGCGTCAGCCAGCGGATCGGAGTTGGCAATGGCCTCGCGGAGCTTCTTCTCCACCCGGGCCAGGTTGTTGGTGATGGCCGGCCCAAGCTCGGCATCCCCGGCGATGGCAGCGAACCCCGCGGGCAACTGCAGGCCGGTGGCGATGGCGGTGGTGTTCAGGCTGGGTTCGGAGTCCGGCAGGCCGTGTCCGGCGTGCGTCCAGCTGTGGTCTGCGGGGTTGGTCACGGGTTAACCCTAACTTTTTGTTGCGGATACCGCTGGTTCGAAGCCGACGGGGTGGCGGATGTATTCGATGTGGCCGGAACCAGCGACTCCAGGACCCGGATCACCCGGTCCTCGAAGCCCTTTGCGGACGGGTCCGTGAGGTTGGCCAGGAGCCGGACCACGAACCGCATCAGCACCGGGATGGGCATGCCGGTCCGCAGCGCCAGCTTCATGACCGCCGGCTTGCCGATCAGCGCGGCGAACGCCCGGCCCAGCGTGAAGTGCGACCCCCATTGCCCGCGCACGTAGTCCGCGTACCGCGAGAGGTGTGCGTCGGCGTCGTACGTTCCGGCCGAGGAGGAACTGCGCGAGGAGGCGTCGATGATGAACTCCGCGGCGAAGCGGGCGGATTCCATGGCGTAGGAGATGCCCTCGCCGTTGAACGGGGAGACCATGCCGCCGGCGTCGCCCAGGAGCAGCAGGCCGGGTGAGTAGTGCGGGGTGCGGTTGAAGCCCATGGGCAGTGCGGCGCCGCGGATGTCGCCCACCTGGTTCTCCGGGGTGAAGCCCCATTCGGCGGGCATCCCTGCGGTCCATTCGCGCAGGACCTGCTTGTAGTCGAGCTTGCCGAATTCCTTGGACGAGTTCAGGATGCCCAGGCCCACGTTGGAAGTTCCGTCTCCCACGCCGAACACCCAGCCGTAGCCCGGCAGCAGCTTGCCGTCGCGGCCGGGGAGCTCCAGCCAGCCTTCCATCCAGTCGTCGTCAGTGCGGGGGCTGGTGAAGTAGGTGCGGACGGCCACGCCGAGGGGGCGGTCGTCGCGTTTCTGGATGCCAAGGGACACGGCCGTGCGGGTGGAGTTGCCGTCAGCGGCGAGGACGACGTCGGCACTGAACTCGTGCGTCTCCCCCGTCTTGCGTCCGGACTCGTCCAGGATGGCGGCGCGGACGCCGGTGACCCGGCCGTCGTCGTTGCGGATGGCGTCGGTGACACTGTGCCGCTCCAGGATGGTGGCGCCGGCAGCCTGGGCGTGCCGCGCCAGTTCCTCGTCAAAGCCCAGGCGTGTGCGGATCAGTCCGTACTGCGGGAAGTCGGACACCTCGGGCCATGGGAGTTCGATGGTGCGGCCGCCCGCGATCAGGCGCAGTCCCTTATTGCGGCGCCAGCCCTCGTTTTCCGGGTGGGCGAGGCCGAGCTTCTGGATTTCGCGGACGGCCCGGGGGGTCAGGCCGTCGCCGCAAACCTTCTCGCGTGGAAAGCTCGTCTTTTCCAGAACCGTGACCTCGAGGCCGGCCTTGGCAAGGTAGTACGCGGCAGTGGATCCGGCCGGACCCGCGCCGACAATCAGTACCTTCACAGGTCAGCGCGTGATGTTGCGGCGCAGCTTGGCCACCGGGCCCTTGTGCGCGGCGATAGCGGCGGCGCCGCCGTCCGGCGACGAATCAGCAGGCTTGAAGGCGCGGTGGACCGCCACGATGCCGCCCGTGAGGTTGCGGTAGGTGACGTTGTCCCAGCCGGCGTCCTGCAGCCAGGCCGCGAGGTGGTCCTGGTCCGGCCAGGCGCGGATGGATTCGGCGAGATACACGTAGGCGTCCGGGTTGGAGGCGACCTTTACGGCGATGGCCGGCAGGGCGCGCATCAGGTATTCGGTGTACATGGTGCGCCAGAGCGGCACCACGGGCTGCGAGAACTCGGCGATGACCAGCCGGCCGCCGGGCTTGGTCACGCGCAGCATCTCCTGCAGGGCCTTCTTTGGCTCGTTAACGTTGCGCAGTCCGAAGGAGATGGTGGAGGCGTCGAACGTGTTGTCCGCGAACGGCAGGTTGGTGGCGTCACCGGCGATGAAGTCGATGTCCGGGCGGCGGCGCTTGCCTACCTTGAGCATTCCGAGGGAAAAGTCGCACGCCACTACATCTATGCCTGCGTCGGCATATGGCTCGCTGGAGGTGCCGGTGCCGGCCGCCAGGTCCAGGACCCGCTGCCCCTTGGACACTTCCATGGCTTCCACCACAACCTTGCGCCAGCGGCGGGTCTGCCCCATGGACAGAACATCGTTGACGACGTCGTACTTCGGTGCGACGTCGTCAAACATCGTGGCTACTTCGTCCGGACGCTTATCCAAGGATGCTCGGTTCACCATGACATTGTCTCAAATGTTCAGGCGGGTCCGGACCAAGCCTGATTCCGCCGCACCGGGGCCTGGCCTGCGGCGCTACTGGGGAAGGTTCAGCGGCGCCTGCTGCCCGGCTGCTTCCTTGTAACCGGCCCCGGCAGCAAAAAGGAGTACCGTGGTGCAATCATGACGAGCACGTTCCGCACCTTGACAGTCCCCCTCGATGGCCAACAATTCGCCGGGGGGCTGCCGTCGTTTTTGGTCCGGGACGATGTCCTGTGCTGGACCCGGCGGGAGGCAGGGCTGGTGGGGTTCGGCGAGATCGCGCGCTTCACCGCCACGGGCCCTGAGCGCTTCCTTGAGGCGGATATCTGGTGGCGCCACCTGGTCCTCGAAGCCGAGATCGCCGACTCAGTAGAGCTCCCGGGCACAGGTCCGGTCGCCTTCGGTTCCTTCGCTTTTTCCAAGACCTCGGCCCACGAGTCCCGGCTGATTGTGCCCGAGATTGTGGTGGGCGTCCGCGACGGCCAGGCGTGGCTCACCCAGTTAACGTTCGACGACGGCCCGCTCACCCCAGAGGGCGCCCTCACCGCCCTGGACCGCTGGCTCGGCAGCAGCTCCACTGCCGAAACCACGACGGCGGCAGCGGACTCAGGCGGGGACGGCACCCCCGGCAAGGTGCCCGGCAAGGCGGGCGGCGCCGTCGTACGTCCCCTGCCGCTGGCCGCCGGGGCAACGCTGCACACGGGCTCGCTGAGCGAGGAGGACTGGAAGGCCGCCGTCGCCGCTGGCGTGGCCGAGATCCGGACCGGGGCGCTGGAGAAGCTGGTGCTCGCGCGCGACATCGTGGCCACGGTGCCTACCGGTGTGAACGCTGCGAAGGTGCTGCGGGAGCTTGCCGGGCGGTACCGCGAGTGCTGGACGTACGGCGTGGACGGACTGGTGGGCGCGACACCGGAGATGCTGATCCAGGTGGAAGGGCGGACCGCCCAGGCGCGCGTGCTCGCCGGAACCCTGGACCGCCGCGATGCCCATGGCGAGGACGGACTTCCCCTGGACTACGCCACGCGGGTGCTGGCAGGTTCAGAGAAGCAGCGGCACGAACACGAGATCGCCATCCAGTCGCTGACCACCCAGCTGGCGCCGTTCTCCGAAGCCATGAACGCCCACGACGAGCCGTTCATCCTGGAGCTGCCCAATGTGTGGCACCTGGCCTCGGACGTAAAAGCCGAACTGGCTGAGGTGGAAGGCCACGTGCCCACATGCCTGGCTCTGATCAACGCGCTGCATCCCACTGCGGCCGTCTGCGGGACTCCGACACAGGTGGCCGGCGCCCTGATCCGTAAGCTGGAGCACCTGGACCGCGGGCCGTACGCCGGCCCGGTCGGCTGGCTGGACGCGGCAGGAAACGGTGAATGGGGCATCGCGTTGCGCGGCGCGGTCATCGAGGGTCCGGACACTGTCCGGCTTTATGCCGGCTGCGGAATAGTTGACGGGTCCCAGCCCGAGGCCGAACTCGCCGAGACCTGGGCGAAGTTCCGGCCGATGCTGGAATCCCTGGGAATCCAGAACTAGGCCAGCGAGTCCGGTATCTGAGACATCACTGCTTCGCCTAGGCTTGAAAACAGGGGTAATTTAGTTATCCAATAGTGAAACTAAGTTTCCTGTGATGCACATCTCTTATTCGGCGCTACACTATGAACCGATTTAGTACCGCATACTCCTGCAACAAAAGGTAAGAAACATGCAGCTCAAGTCCCTGGCCACGGCCAAAATGACCGCCAAGGCAGCAGCACTCTTCGCCGTCGGCGCCCTCACCCTCACGGCCTGCGGCGGCGGAAGCTCAACCCCGGCAGCGTCCGAAGGCGGAGTCCAGCTCATCAACGCCGGCAAGCTCACGGTCTGCTCGGATGTCCCCTACGAGCCGTTCGAATTCCAGAAGGACGGCGAGACGGTGGGCTTCGACGTCGATATCGCCAAGGAAGTTGCCAAGGACCTCAAGGCCGAACTGAGCATCGTGGACAGCTCGTTCGAGGCCATCGAGACCGGCACCGCGCTGACCCAGTGCGACCTGTCCATCTCGTCGATCTCCATCACGGACACCCGCAAGGCCGTCATGGACTTCTCCACCCCGTACCTGGATGACGACCTCACCCTCCTGGCAACCACGGCCTCCGGCATCGAGGACATTGACAGCGCCAAGGGCAAGAAGGTTGGCGTCCAGCAGGCCACCACCGGCGCAAAGTACGCGGCGGACAAGGGGATCGATGCCCAGCAGTTCGAGGACACCGGCCTCCTGGTCCAGGCCATCCAGGCCGGCACCATCGACGCCGCCCTGGGCAACCAGTCCGTTCTCGCTTACGCCATCAAGGACAACTCCGCCTGGAAGCGCGTGGAGAACTACGCGAGCGGCGAGAAGCTCGGAATCGCCTACAAGAAGGGCAACACCGCCATGGGGGACAAGGTCAACGCCACCCTCAAGCGCCTCACGGACGACGGCAGCCTGAAGAAATTCGAAACCACCTGGTTCGGCGAGACCGCCAAATAGCGAGCGCTTCGGCATTCCACCGAGGCCTTCGCCGCCCTGAGAATAACGCAGCCGGGGCCCCGGACACGCTGTACAACAGTACGTCCGGGGCCTCAGCCACGCACTACGAATGTGAGCACCCATGGCAATGACCGCACGTCAACGCGCCAGAGTAAGCCTGTACGTCCAGGCAGGAATCTTTATTGTGGCCGTCGCCGCCCTGATCCTGGCCACGGACTGGAAGACCATCGGCAACAGCGTCTTCAACTTCGGCAAAATCGGCCCGATGTTCCCGGGCATCTTCACCACCGGCCTGGTGAACACCCTGATTTACACGGTGCTCGGCTTTATCGTTGGCCTGTCCGGCGGCCTCCTGCTGGCACTGATGAAGCTTTCCAGCTTTCCGCTGTACCGCTGGATCGCCACCGGCTACATCGAGTTCTTCCGCGGTGTCCCGGCACTGCTGGTATTCATCGCCTTCGGTTACGGCGTTCCCCTGGCGTTTGGCGTTCAGTGGAACGTCACCATCATCGTCATGGTTTCGCTGGGCATCGTGGCCTCCGCCTACATCGCCGAAACGCTCCGCGCCGGCCTGCAGGCTGTGCCGAAGGGCCAGCTCGAAGCAGCCCGCTCCCTGGGCATGCCGCAGTGGCGGGCCATGGTGACCATTGTGATTCCGCAGGCCTTCAAGATCGTCCTGCCGCCGCTGACCAACGAGGTCATCCTGCTCACCAAGGACTCCTCGCTGATCTACGTGCTGGGCCTGACCGCATCGCAGTATGAGCTGACCAAATTCGGACGCGACGGCATCTCCAGCCTCGGCGCCGGCCTCACGCCGCTCCTGGTCGCCGGCGCCTTCTACCTGATCATCACCATCCCGCTGAGCCTCCTGGCCCGGAAGTTCGAAAGCCGCTCCGCGCGGACCAAGCGATAGGCAGGGAAGCCATGAACGACGTCGTAAATTCCTCCGCCGGCCACCCCGGCACCGTCAATGCGGCAGGTGTGTCCATCAAGGACCTGCGCAAGTCCTACGGCACCAACGAAGTGCTCAAGGGCATCAGCCTGGACGTGAAGCCGGGCGAAGTGGTGTGCCTGATCGGCCCCTCCGGGTCGGGCAAATCAACCCTCCTGCGCTGCGTGAACCTGCTGGAGCAGCCCAACAAGGGTGCCATCCACGTGGGCGGCTTTGAAGCCACCGACGCCGATGTGGACATCGACAAGATGCGCCGCAAGGTGGGCATGGTGTTCCAGCAGTTCAACCTTTTCCCGCACCTGGATGCCAAGCGCAACTGTTCCATCGCCCAGCTCAAGGTCCTCAAGCGTTCGCAGGCCGAGGCGGACAAGGTATCCATGCACAACCTTGAACGCGTGGGGCTGGGACACCTGGCGGACCGCTTCCCCGACCAACTTTCCGGCGGCCAGCAGCAGCGGGTGGCCATTGCGCGCGCGCTGAGCATGGACCCGGAGCTGATGCTCTTTGACGAGCCCACGTCCGCCCTGGACCCCGAAACCGTGGGCGATGTCCTCTCCGTGATGCGCAACCTCGCCAAGGAGGGCATGACCATGCTGGTGGTGACCCACGAGATGGGCTTTGCCCGCGAAGTGGCAGACCGTGTGGTGTTTATGGACGGCGGCGTTGTGGTGGAGGAAGGCGTGGCTGAGCAGGTCATCTCCGCGCCCACCCAGGCTCGCACCAAGGAGTTCCTGCGCCGGGTCCTGGATCCGACGCACATCGAGATCGAGGAATAGGCGCACCCGCTTTAGCCATGACGATGCCCTGCCGCTACCGGAATTCTCCGGCAGCGGCGGGGCATTTGCATGTCCCGGGAACTTCGATACGTGCCCGGACGCCTTTACTTCGCGCCCGCGAGGAGTCGAGAATGGGTGGCACTGCAACTCTGACCCTTCAAGGGCCCTGCCGGCGCCGCAGGCCCATCACGTGCAGGAGCGATACATGACCGGACGGACCTACCCGCACGGCGTCCCGTGTTGGATCGACACGGAGCAGCCCGACGTTGATGCCGCCGCAGGGTTCTACGCCGGACTCTTTGGCTGGACATTCGAGGACGTTATGCCGGCGGACGCGCCGGGCCGGTACCTGATCGCAAAGCTCGGGGGCCAGGACGTCGCAGGCATAGGCAGCGGCGGGGACGGAACCACTGCGTGGAACACCTATATATCAGTCGACGACGCCGACGCTGCCGTTCCGCGCCTCGTCGCAGCGGGTGCCAGCCTCCTCTCAGGTCCGGCGGACGCCGGAGAAGGTGGCCGCAGTGCGGCCCTGGTCGACGCAGAAGGCGCCGCGTTCCGCCTCTGGGAAGCCAACCGCCGGTTAGGGGCACAAGTGGCAAACCAGCCGGGCGCGTGGAATTTCAGCGATCTCCATACTCCAGATCCGGATGCAGCCAGAGCCTTCTATGGACAGGCATTCGGCTGGCAAGTGGACGATATCGGCTATGGACTGATGGTGCGCAGCCCCGGGTACGGCGACCATCTTGCGGCAACAATCGACCCGGGGATCCGGACGCGGCAGGCGGGGATTTCTGCTCCACCCGGCTTCGAGGACGCGATCGCATGGATCGTGGCCAGCGCCCCGGACAAACCACCGCACTGGCACGTCACGTTCACCGTCGCGGACCGGGACCAGACCGTGGCGGATGCCGAGCGGCTCGGCGCCCAGGTCCTGGGGCAGGCCGACACCGGCTGGACGCGGGAAGCATTGATCCGGGACCCGCAAGGCGGGGAATTCAGCGCCAGCCAGTTCACGCCCCCAAGCACCTAGCAGTCTCCCTGTTGCGGCCTTTCGCGCGTGGCCGAACTAGCGCGCCAGGACTCCCCCGACGGCGGCCGCAACCGCTTCCTTGATCCGGGCATGCAGGGCACGGAGGCCGCTGCGGTCAGTACGGACTTCGATAAGGCTGCGGCCCTCCACAGGCCGGCCCAGCGCTTCGGCGAGTGCCGCCGTCGTGCTTACCGCGCTATGGCCGACGCCGTACGCCGCAGCAAGTGCCGCAAGGTCCACGGAGTGCGGGGTGGCGAAGAGGCGCTCGACGGCGTCGCCGTACGTTCCAGCCTCACGCACCGCGCCGTGTTCCAGCAGGTCGAAGATGGCGCCGCCGGAGTCGTTCAGGACCACGATCCGAAGCTGCGGCTGCTCCTCCCCTGGTCCCACCAGCAAGCCCCCGGCATCGTGCAGGAACGTGACATCGCCCAGGAGGACAGTGGTTTCCTGCCGGCTGCCCAGTGCGATGCCGGTGGCGGTGGAGATGGTGCCGTCGATCCCCGCCAGGCCCCGATTGGCATAGACGGTAGCGGCCGGTTCAGGGGCGGGCAGGCCGGCCAGGTCCGCGTCCCGGATGCCGTTGGAGGAGCCGAGCATCAGCTGGCCCCGGGCATGCTTCCAAACGAGGGACGCCACGGACGGGCCGGTGGCGGGCGCGTTCTCGGCCAGGACGAGATCCAGCGCGTGCTGGGCGGCGGAACCGGCGAGCAGCCAGGTGTCCAGCCAGTCGGCCGGGCCGCGGCCGGCGAATTCCGCGAGGTCGGCGAGGCTTTCGAGGGGCACTTCGGTGCGCCGGCCGGGTTCGTACCAGGCCACGGGAACCGGCTGGTACAAAGCCGACGGCACGTCGGCGCGGGCAAGGAGCGCAGCGACCGGCCGGGACAGCGTGGGCCGGCCAAACAGCACCACCCGTTCGATGGGCTGTGCCGCGCCAGGGCCGAAGTGCTCCAGCAGCAGCCGGTATGGGCCCACGGCATTCGGCCCGAACCGGGCATTCGAGGACGGTTCCGCCAGCAGCGGCAGTCCGTGGGCGCGGGCAAAGGCCTCGGCCACCGGACCGGCGTCGTGTCCGGCCAGAACCACCGTCCGGTGCTCGGGCATGTCCGTGGCGGCGGGCGGAAGATTCATGATGAGCGGCTCGGTGCCGATGCGGTAGCGCGGCCGTTCGGTAGCCGCGGGCAGTTGGTCGGCGGGCTCCGGCACCAGGGGGTCGCGGAAGGCAAGGTTGAGCTGGACCGGCCCGGGGGCGAGATCCGGGAACGCCCCGGTTGCGGCGGAGAGGCCCGTCCGGACGGCCCGCTCCGGATCGGAGCCGGCCGGGATGTCGACGGCGAAACGTACCTGTTCACCGAAAATATCGGGCTGGATGGTGGTCTGGTTGGCACCGGTGCCGCGAAGTTCGTCCGGCCGGTCCGCGGAGAGGACGATCAGCGGAACCGCCGCGTGGTTGGCTTCCATCACGGCGGGCAGCAGGTTTCCGACGGCGGTGCCGGATGTCGTGAGGACGGCCGCGGGCGAGCCGGTGGACAGGGCAAGGCCCAAGGCTGTGAATCCGGCGGAACGTTCGTCGATGCGGACCAGCAGTTCCACCCGGCCCTGCGCGGAAGCCTCGGCAAGCGCGTAGGCCATGGGGGCGGACCGGGAACCGGGCGAAACCACCACGTGCTGCACGCCGCCGTCGAGCAGTACCCCGACGGCGATCCGCGCGGCCGCCAGGGCTGTCAAGGAATCAGCAGCACGGGATGAATCAGGCGAGGCGTCGGGGACAGGTTCGTTCAGCGAAGTCACCAAACCAGTCTGCCACCCCCGACGCCCCATCACCTTTCGCACTAATACGCCCCACGCCCCATCACCTCCTGCACGAACGCCCCGACGCTCTATCACTTGATGCGCCATAAATTGGAACGCTCTATCACTCTCCTGAAGAGAGTGATAGAGCGTTCCGGTTATTCCTGCGGTAGGTGAGAGAGCGTCCTGGATTTTCCCGCGTTAAGTGAGAGAGCGTTCGATGTCGCAATAGGCGCGGAGGAACCTAGCCGGGGAACACCTGGACCACGGCGGGACGGGGCGCGCGCACCTGGCCGGCTGCCGGCGTCGTACCTGCCGGGACGTAGTCCGGGAAATAGGAGTTGGGCGCTTCGAAGGTGCCGTCCTCGCCCGGGTGCTGCACGGAGACGAACACCATGCGCTCGTCGTCGTGGATGACCGGGCCGCAGGTTTCGGCGTCGCGGGGAACGGAGAGGAACTGCTCCACCTTTCCGCGCTCGGCGCCGTCCAGGGTGACTTTGAAGAGGCCGTCGTTGTAGCCGATGCCGGAGGGGGCGCCGTCGGTGGAGATCCAGAGGTTGCCCACGGAGTCGAAGGCCACGTTGTCCGGGCAGGAGATGGGCGAAACCTTGTCCACAGGGTAGCCGGAGAAGTAGGTGACGTCGCCCTGCGCAGGATCGCCACAGACCATCAAGAGGGTCCAGTTGAACGTCGTGGACGTCTGGTCGCCGGTTTCGGTGATTTCCACGATGTGCCCGTCGCGGTTCTGCGTGCGCGGGTTGACCTCCGTGGCGCCTTCCTTGGTGCCGGTGCCGCGGTCCGAGTTGTTGGTGCAGACCACGTAGACCTTGCCGGTGTGCAGGCTGGGCTGGACGTCCTCGCAGCGGTCCATCTTGGTGGGCCCAACCTTGTCCGCGGCCAGGCGGGTGTACACCAGGACCTCCTCGACGGACATGCCCGGGACGGCGGACTTTCCGGCCACCACCAGGGGCAGCCATTCGCCCGTGCCGTCGAACGCGCCGTCGGAAGGAAGCGCCCCGGTGCCGGTGATTTCGGCAGAGGGTGAGTTGCCGGTGAACTTGGCAACGTAGAGGTCGCCCTCGGACAGCAGGTTCATGTTGTGCCGGCGGTCGCCTTCACGGTACTTCTCTGCGGAGACGAACTTGTAGAGGTAGTCGAACTTCTCGTCATCGCCCATGTAAGCCACCACGTGACCGGATTCGGCCACGATCACGTTGGCGCCCTCGTGCTTGAAGCGGCCCATGGCGGAGCGCTTCTTGGGGGTGGAGGTGGGGTCGAACGGGTCAACCTCGACGATCCAGCCGAACCGGTTGGTTTCGTTCTCGTAGCCGGCGTTGCGGGTATCGAAGCGGGGGTCGTCCAGCTCCCACTTGCGGTTGGTGGGCTTGGCGGTGAGGCCGTAGCGCTTGTCGCTGGCTGAGGTGCCGGCGGCGACGAAGTAGCCGTTGAAGTTCTCCTCGCCGGAAAGGATGGTGCCCCAGGGGGTGGTGCCGCCGGAGCAGTTGCCGAACGTGCCCTTGATGGCGCGGCCGGAGGGGTCCGCGACGGTCTTGACGAGTGCGGAACCGGCAACGGGGCCGGTCAGTTCATAGGTGGTGTCGGAGAGGTAGCGGCGGTTCAGCGGTGCGCCCTTGACGTAGCTCCACGGTTTGGTGGTGTTCTTGCGCTCCAGCTCCACGACGGCCAGGCCATGGGCGGCGCGGCCGATCGCGCGGGTTTCCTTGGCGTCGTATCCGGCCGGGACCATGATGTTCTCGTTGGTGTATTCGTGGTTGGTGAACAGCACGGCGCGGCGGCCCTTGCTGTCCGGGATTTCCACGATGTCCGTGTAGTCGTTGTTGTAGCCGAACTGGCGGGCCTGTGCTGCCGCGGTCTGGTTGTTCAGGTCGAAGTCCGGCGAGTCGGCGAACAGCGGGTCGCCCCAGCGGATGATCGGCTGCCACGTGAATCCCTCGGGAACGGTAAGGGCGTCAACGGCCTTGTCCACCGGCTTGATGGCCGTGAACTGCAGCTTGGACGTGCCGAAGCCTTCCTTGGCGGCCTTGGAAAGGCCTGCGGCACTCGCGGGTTCGGCGGACGTCACGGCGCTTCCAAGTACGACGGCGAGGGCACCGGCGGCGCCGAAGCCCAGGGCGGCGCGGCGGGACATGGTGGCGGAGGCGATGTCGCGGAAGTAGCTGTTGGAGCTGGTGTTGCAGACGTCGCCTGCGCAGGCGTTGTCACACTTGAGCGCGCAGGTGACGGGGCTCCGCTTGCCCTTGGTGTGGCCAAGCATGGGCAGCAGGTTGAACTTGCGGGCAGTCGTTTCAGACATGGGTGCCTTCCAAAAAATCGATGCGGTCCGCCCACCCTGCCAGCCAGTTCCTACGCTCAGTAGTCAGTGAGGTGAAGTTCCGGTGAACCGCCGGTGACCTGCAGGAACGTGATGGAGCGTCCGCAGGAAAGGCACACCAAGTGAGAGAGCGTCCCGGGAAACCCCGCGTTAAGTGAGAGAGCGTCGCTACGGGGTGAGGAGGGCGTGGACGCGGGCCAGCCGGGTGAGCCACCAGTCGCGCCGTTCCGCGGAAGCCGCATACTGCTCAAGCAGCCCGGGGTCGGCGGCCACGTCGCGGAGGCGGATGGCGCCGTCGTCGGCCACCAACGGATCCGTGGTGACGTCCGATTCAAACAGGGACACCGTCCCCAGCCCGCACGCGTAGGGCAGCTCGGGCAGCGCTGCCGCGAGCGCAAGGCCCGCCCGGATTCCCACCGACGTGTCCAGCGCAGAACTGACGACGGCGGGCAGCCCGGCCTGTGCCACGATGTCCAGGGCGCGCCGCACTCCCCCAAGCGGCGCCACCTTGACCACGATCAGGTCCGCCGCGCCGGCCCGCGCCACTTTCAGGGGATCGGATTCCTTGCGGACGCTTTCATCCGCCGCGATCAGCACTGGAGTGCCCGCGGACCGCAGAGCGCGCCGCACCTCGGCCAGGCCGTCGATGGTGGGAACGGGCTGCTCAGCGTATTCGAGTCCGACGCCGGCCAGCCTGGTGAGTGCCTTGATGGCAGTGGGCACGTCCCAGCCGCCGTTCGCATCCACGCGGATGGCGGCGTCCGGCAAGACGGAGCGGACGGCGGCGAGGCGGGCTGAATCGTCGTCGAGCGTCTGGCCCTGCTCGGCCACCTTGACCTTGACCGCGTCCACCCGGCCAAAGCGCGCAAGTATCTCGGGCACACGCTCCGCTGGAACGGCGGGGACGGTGGCGTTGACCGGGATCATGGGCCGCAGCGGAGCAGGAAACCCTTGCCAGCCGGCCTCGATCGCGGCGGCCAGCCAGTTGGAGGCCTCCCCGTCGGCATATTCGGGAAAGGGGCAGAATTCACCCCAGCCGGCCGGGCCGTGCAGCAGCAGCGACTCGCGCTCCATGATGCCCCGGAACTTCACGCGCATCGGCAGGCTCACCACCCGTGCACCTGCCAGCAGTTCATCAAGGGCGGGGATTGTGGGCATGGACCCACTGTACAAGCGGGCGTTTGCCGCTAGATCCACTTGTTGTGGCGGAACGTCCAGTAGAGCACCAGCCCCATGGCCACCATCAACCCCAGCGCGAAGGGGTAGCCGAACACCCAGTCCAGCTCGGGCATGGAGCGGAAGTTCATGCCATAGATGGTTCCCACGAGCGTCGGGGCGAACAGGATAGCCGCCCAGGACGAGATCCGCTTGACCTGCTCACTCTGCGCAAAACTGGATTCAGTGAGCCGGCGCATCTCGTCGTTCTGCCGTTGGGCCACGAGGGCGGCGTTGACCGCCAGGGCGTTCTGCAGCAGCGCCCGGAAGGAGGCTACGCGTTCGTTAAGCCGCAGCACGTGGTCCAGCACATCACGGAAATGGTCCTGGAGTTCGGGGTGGGGCACCCGCTCCGGAGTACCGGCGGTGAGGGCCTGCAGGATGCCCGCCAGGGGGCTGGTGGCGCGCTGGAAGGTGATCACCTGGCGGGACAGTTCATAGATCCGGCGGGAAACGTCGGGGTCGGCTCCGAAGAGGTCGTCCTCGATCTCGTCGATGTCGTTCTCGAGGCCCGCCGCAACCGGCTCGTACTCGTCCACCACCTGGTCCAGGATGCCGTACAGCACAGCGTTTGGGCCCAGCGCGAGGAACTCCGGCATGGATTCCATCCGCCGGCGGACCTTGGCGAGGTCCGGGGATTCGGCGTGCCGGACGGTCACTACGTAGTCCTGGCCCACAAAAACGTGGATCTCACCGAAGTCCACCTTTTCGACGTCGTCCAGGTAGCGGGCGGGCCGCAAGACCAGGAATACGCATTCGCCGTAATGCTCCAGCTTGGCGCGCTGGTGCCCGGCGAGGGCGTCCTCCACGGCCAGGGGGCTGAGGTCGAACTCCTCGGCCACGGACTGCAGTTCCTCGGCGTCCGGCCGGTACAGCCCGATCCAGGCCATCCCCTCCCGCTGCCGCAGCACAAAGTAGGTTTCGTCCAGGCTCCCGGGGTCCTGCGTGCGCAACCCGTCAACATACACAGCGTTGTCGATGATGGTCACAGCCGTCCTCCTTTGTTGAACACGGCATCTCCTCCGGCGGGAGGAAGCGGTGCCCCTCGAAGCCCCGCGTGAGCCCATGGTTTCCTTGATCCGCACACTACTCAGCTTCACGGTTTTGGGAAGACTGAACACCGCAAGCGCTGAAACGCGCGCTCCAACAGATCTTCCACTCATACCCATATGGATATATAATGTGTCCATGGCACGGGCGGCAACAACGGCAGATGCATTCAACGCGGTGGCCGAGCCCCGCCGCCGGGAGATCCTGGACGCCCTCAGCGAAGGCGAGCGGCCCGTCAACGAGCTGGTGGACCTGCTCGGCCTGGCCCAACCGCACGTGTCACGCCACTTGCGGGTCCTGCGTGAGGTGGGGGCCGTCGTCGTACGTGATGAAGGCCGGCAGCGCGTCTACCGGCTGAACCCGCAGGCCCTCAAGCCCATTCACGACTGGGTGGCCGGCTACCGGCATCTCTGGGAGGAGCGTTTCGAGCTCCTGGAGGATGTGCTGGAGGACCTCAAAGAGTCAGACACGCAAGAGTAGGAGCAGGGCAATGCCACACACCGGAATCCTGGACGTCAGCTTCCCCAGCGATGAGGAAGTCCTGATCACCCGCACCGTCAACGCGCCCCGGCACCTCATCTACAAAGCCTGGACCACGCCGGACCTCGTGAAGAGATGGTGGCCCGGCAGGCGCGGCGAAATGACTGTGGCAGAGATGGACTTCCGGGTAGGAGGTGCCTGGCGGTACGTGATGGTGGCGCACGGTGAATTCGAGGTGGCCTTCCACGGGACGTACCGGGAGATCGTGCCCAATGAGCGGATCGTCCACACCGAAATCATGGAGACGCCAGGCACCGCTCCGGACAGCGAGGAGGGCGCCGTGCTGAACACTGTCACCTTTGAAGAGGCCGACGGCGGCGCCACCCTGGTCAGCATCCGCACCGATGCGGGCAGCAAGGAAGTGCGCGACATAATCGCCCAGTCCGGCATGGAGGATGGAGTCCGCGAGCAGTTCGAGATCATCGAGGAGCTGGCGGCCTCGCTCTCCTGACCCTTCCAGCCGATAAACTCGCGGGTGTGACCGCTTCCGGCCTTGCCACCCGCTCATCCTCCGCCCCGCTGTACGCCGCCGGATTCGTCACGGCGTTCGGCGCGCACAGCATTGCTGCGGGCCTGGGCGCGCAGAGCGGCAACATCGGCCTGACGCTGCTGAACCTGGGCATCCTCCTGGCGCTGTACGACATCTCGGAGGTGTTCCTCAAACCCGTTTTCGGCGCCCTCAGTGACCGGGTTGGCCCCAAGCCGGTGATTGTCGGCGGGCTCTTCGCCTTTGCGGCGCTGTCCCTGATCGGCCTGTGGGCGGCGGATCCGCTCATGCTGGCGCTGGCCCGGCTGGGCCAGGGCGCGGCGGCGTCCGCGTTTTCCCCGGCGTCGTCCTCCATGGTGGCCAGGCTGGCACGCGGCGGAAAAGCCGGCACGTACTTCGGCAGGTACGGGTCCTGGAAGAGCCTGGGCTACATCATCGGCCCGCTGCTCGGCGCCGGCCTCATCTTCGCCGGCGGCTTCCCCCTGCTGTTCGGGGCCCTTTCCGTGCTGGCTGTGGTGACGGCGGTCTGGGTCCTGGCTGCGGTGCCTCACCTTGAGCCGCTCCCCCGCCAGCGGTACACGGTGATGGACCTGGCCCGGCAGGTGGGCGAACGCCGCTTCCTGGCGCCCACGCTGGTGCTGGCCGCGTCCACTGCTGCCCTTGGCGCAGCCGTCGGCTTCCTTCCCGCGCTGGCCACCCGGCACGGGCTCGGCGCCCTGGCCGGCACTGCAGCCGTCAGCGTCCTTGCCGCCGGCTCGGTACTGGTCCAGCCGTGGATGGGCCGGATGCGGGACAGCCACCGCATCACGGACAACCGGGGCACGACGGCGGGCCTGCTGCTGATCGCTGCGGGTGTCGGCCTGGTGGCGCTTGCCCCGGGCGTGGTCACCATTTTCGTCGCCGCGGCAGTAATCGGCGCGGGCATCGGTGCTGTTACCCCGCTCGGGTTCGCCCACCTCGCGGACACCACACCGCCGGAGCGGATGGGACGGACTATGGGGTCCGCCGAACTCGGGCGGGAACTGGGCGACGCCGGCGGGCCGCTGCTGGTGGGCGGTATCGCTACCCTCACGGCCCTGCCTTTCGGCCTGGGCGCCCTGGCGGTTCTCGTTGCGGCGGCCAGCATCCCGCGGCTGGGCGCTGTCCCGCCCCGCCTGCCCAACTAGGTAGCGCCAAGTGTCGTTTTGGAGCTCGAAAACGACAGTTAGCGCTACCTAGTTGGGGTGCGGCCAGCTCCCAGCTTTCTGTGACACCCTTAACCGGTGACAATCCCGCGGCAGACCTCCACCAGGATACCCAGCCGGCCCGCTCCGGGTTCGGGTTTCCTGTTCGTTCTTGCCACGCTGGCGTGCATCGCCGGTTTGATCGCGACGTACCACTACTTTGTCCAGACCACCACAGGCCAGTTCATCGACGAGTCGGCGCTGGTGGAGGCTGTGCAGATCCACGGGCCGGCCGGCAAGGCGAGCACCAAGTTCCTGGACCTGCTGCCCACCATCTCACTGGTGATGGCCGCCGTCGTGGTCCTGTTTGTCACCGTGATCCGCAAGCACTGGACCGAAGCCGGCATCGCAGTGGCCGCCTGCATCGGCGCGAACATCGCCACACAGGTGCTCAAGGACCTGCTGCCGGCACGGCCGGACAAGGGCGTGGTGACGCTGGAACTGAACTCGCTGCCGTCCGGCCACACCACGCTCGCGGCGTCCGCTGCCGCTGCCGTATTCCTGATGGCGTCGCCGCGGTGGCGGCCGATGGCCGGCTTCGTGGGAGGCACGTTCGCCATCGCCTCCGGCGTGTCCACGCTGATCAACCAGTGGCACCGGCCGGCCGACGTGGTGGCCGCATTCCTGTTGGTGGGCGCGTTTATGATTCCCGCGGGCTGGCTGATCATCCGGCGGGGAATGTGGAACGCCTGGGACGGTTTCGGCGCGCACGTGGGTTCAGCCAGGATCTGGCTGTCGCTGCCGGTGGTGATCGGGCTGGCGTCGGCGGCCGTGGCGATGTATTCGCTGGCCCGGATTGCGCCGAGCCCCTGGCAGGAGACCAGCACCACCAACTACTTCTGGGCCGGGATCTCCCTGATTGTGATCGCCGGGTACCTGGCCACCGTCGCCACCACGGCCCTCTTCGCCTTCTCCGCACGACGGCGGGACTCACCTCAGCGCTGATGCCGCGCCGCAGGGTCAGTCCGGGGAATTAAGCCGGGCAATCAGAAGAGCCTCGGCGACGATGGCGTTTTCGAAATCGCCCAGGTGGATTGATTCGTTCGCCCCGTGGGCCCGGGAATCGGGGTCCTCCGCCCCGGTGATGAGAACCTCCGCCCGCGGGTACAGCTTGGTCAGGATGTCGACCGCCGGAATCGAGCCGCCCACCCCCATACAGACGGCCGGGACGCCCCACGTGTCCTCCATCGCCGCGAGCATGGTCCGGGCGGCCTGTGAGGTTGCGTCGCCGGCAAACCCCTCGGTCCGGCCGGCGGGCGTAAAGGTCACGTCGGCGCCAAAGGGAGTGTGTGACTCCACATGGCGGCGGACTGCCTCCATCGCGGCAGCCGTGTCAGTCGCCGGCGCCAGGCTGAGGCTCAATTTAGCCCGGGCCACCGGCAGCAGCGTGTCCGAGGAAAGGGCCACCGAAGGAACGTCCATCCCGATAACCGCCAGCGCCGGCTTGGTCCACAGCCTCGACGTCAAGGACCCCGAGCCGGCCAGCGGAACCCCGGGGCGCACGCCGGAATCCGCCCGGAATTCCTCCTCGGACAGCAAAGGCCCCGGTGCATCAGAGAAAAGGAGCCCCTCTACCGCGACGCTGCCGTCGTCGTGATGCAGCGTGGCAACCAGCCGGGACAGCACGGTGACCGCATCCAGCAACGGCCCGCCGTACGTGCCCGAATGCAGCGCATGGTCCAGCACCCGCACCTCGATGGTGCCCAGGATCAAACCACGCAGGCTGGTGGTCAGCGCCGGTACCCCCACCTTCCAGTTTCCGGAGTCGGCCACCACCAGGACGTCGGCGTGAAGCAGGTCCGCGTGCTGTTGAAGCAGCAGGGGAAGCGACGGCGAACCGGCTTCCTCCTCGCCGTCGATGAACACCGTCACCCCGAGCTCCAGATCATCGCCGAGCACGTGCAGCGCGTTCCGGAAAGCGGCCAGGTGCAGCATCACGCCCGCCTTGTTGTCTGCCACTCCCCTGCCCCAGAGCCGGCCGTCCCGCTCCACCGCTTCAAAGGGGGGACTCTCCCACAGGGCGATGTCACCGGCCGGCTGGACATCGTAATGCGCGTACAGCAGGAGCGTCGGCTTGCCGTTCCGGGCCGGCCTGCGACCCACCACCGCAGGTGCCCCGGGGGTACCGTCCGGCCGGGGCGCCTGCAGGATGTCGACGTCGGTGATCCCGGCCTCGTGAAGCAGCGCAGCCACGTGCTTGGCGGCTGTGTCCAGTTCGGCCGGGTCGAAGGAGTCCCACGCCATCGCCGGGATCCGGACCAGCCCGGACAACTGGCCGACGGCGGCCGCAAAGTCCGCCGCGACCGCTTGGCGGAGCGAGGGCAACAAGGAGGTGTGTGTGCCTTCCAGGGTCAACGATCAGCCCACCCCGTGGTGCTGGAGCCACATTTCCAGCAGTGCCAGTTGCCAGAGCACGTTGCTGTTCACCGGGGTCCGCTGCATGTTGGGGTTGGCCAGGAGGCCGTCGATGTACGCGGGCTGGAAGAGCCCGCGCTGCTTGGCCTCGGGCGCGTGCAGCGCTTCGCGGACCATGCTGATGAAGGGTTCTTCCAGGTGCCGGAGGGCCGGGACGGGGAAGTAGCCCTTGGGCCGGTCCACCACAGCCGCCGGGAGCAGCTGCCGGCCCAGGTCCTTCAGGATTCCTTTCCCGCCTTGGGAGGCCTTGAATTCGGGCGGGCAGGCGGCGGCGAGTTCCACCAGTTCGTGGTCCAGGAACGGGACACGGGCTTCGATGCCCCAGGCCATGCTCATGTTGTCCAGCCGCTTAACCGGGTCATCCACCATCAGCAGGTGCGTGTCCAGCCGCAGCACTGCATCCAAGGCAGTCTCCGCCCCGGGAGCGCGCAGGTTGTCGGCCAGGACCTCGCGGCTTACATCCGTACCGCAGTACCACTCGGGCTCCAGGATGTTCAGGAGCTCCTCATGGCTGTGGTCCACAAAGCTTGCTGAAAAAGCCGATAAAGCCCCCGACCGGCCCGCAGAAGCAAGCGGTTGGTGGTACCCGTACCCGCCGAATACCTCGTCGGCGCCCTGGCCGCACTGCACCACCTTCACGTGCTCCGTCACCGTCCGGCACAGCAGGTGGAAGGCCGTCACGTCATGGCTGGCCATCGGCTCGGACATCGCCCCCACTGCCCCGGCAATGGACGGGGCGAACTCGGAGGTGCTCACGTGCAGCTGCTCATGCCGCGTGCCGAACTCCCGGGCCACCAGGTCCGAGTAGGCGAACTCATTCCCGGAATCGCCGCCCGCGCCGTCGAACCCGATGCTGAACGTCGAGAGGCCGTGCTGGCCCTCCTCCGCCAGCAACGCAACCAGGAGGCTCGAATCCAGTCCCCCGGAGAGCAGGACGCCTACCGGCACGTCCGCCACCATCCGCCGTCGTACTGCTGTTTTGAGCGACTCGCGGACCGCGTCCTGCCAGTCGGCAGCGGACCAGCCCGAGTGCTCCGCCTTCCGCGTGTAGGAAGGCTTCCAGTACTCGCGGTCGTGCCAGGTCCCGTCCGGGCGGATGGTGCGGATGGTGGCCGCGGGCAGCTTCTGGACGCCGTTCAGGATGGTCCGCGGGGCCGGAACGATCGAGTGCCAGCTCAGGTAATGGTGCAGGGCAGCCTCGTCGATGGACGTGTCGATCCCGCCGGAAGCCACCAGCGCAGGCAGGCTGGATGCGAAGCGCAGCCGGCCGTGCAGGTGGGAAACGTACACCGGCTTGATACCCAGCCGGTCCCGGACCAGCAGGACTTCCTGCCGCCGGGGGTCATACAGCGCGATGGCGAACATCCCCACCAGGTGGTGGACGAAGTCGTCGCCCCACTTCCGGTAGGCCTTCAGGATCACCTCGGTGTCGCTGGTGGACCGGAAGGTGAATTCGGGTTCGAGTTCGCGGCGCAGCTCCTTGTAGTTGTAGATGCAGCCGTTGAAGGTGATGGCCAGGCCGCCGTCGTCCACCATGGGCTGGGCGCCCGCCGTGGAAAGGTCGATGATGCTGAGCCGCTGATGCCCCAGTGCAACCCAGCCCGCCTCCCAGGTTCCCCGTCCGTCCGGTCCCCTCGACGTCATTGCCCCCATGATGTCCAGAACTGCCTCCTGCGAGGCCCGTCTACCGTTGAAGGCGATTTCGCCGGCTATACCGCACATGCTGCTGTCCTCGTTCCTTGCGATCTACTGCGATCGGTGTGGTTCTTCACGGACCACCCTGATGGTCTTGAGCGTTGGATCGGCGGGATCAGGCAGGACCATCCCTGCCTCCACCCCGCTCCTGAGATAGTCGATGGCGGCTTCGTTGATCCGCTCGCCGGGCAGCAGGAGCGGCACACCCGGCGGGTACGGGGTGGCCATTTCAGCGGCAATACGCCCCGGCGCTTCCTCGCACGGAATGACTTCCACCGGCCCGAAGAACGCATCCCGGGGCAGCATCACCGTTTCCAGGAAGAGGTCCTCCTCGCTGGGGATGACGACGGCGGGCGGCCGGGGCAGGTCCGGGGCGGCTTCGGTGAGTGCGCGGAGCCCGCCCAGGAGACGGTCCGCAGTTTCCTGGTCATCTGACACCGAGATCACGGCCTCGGTCCGGCGGTGGTCTGTTGTGCCCATGTCGATGCGGCAGTTTTCGCGCAACCAGTCGGTGGCCTGGAACCCGCTGATGCCGAGGCTGGAAACGTCGATCAGGATGTGCTGGATGTCCAAATCGTGGGAGGCCTCGGCGTGGACGAGTTCATCTTCAAGGACGTGCAGGCCGGGGACCGCCTCAATGTCCCGGCGGAGTCCCCTGGTGAGCTCCAGGGCCTTGTCGATCATGGCTTTGCCCTCCTGCACCATCTGCCGGCGCCAGCCGTCCATCGCCGCGTACAGCAGCGTGTTGGCGCTGGTGGTGGAGAGGACGTCGGCGCACTGGTTGAGGCGGACGGGGTCCACCAGGTTGCCCTGGAGGTGGAAAATGGAGCCCTGCTCGAACCCGAGTCCCATCTTGTGCACGCTGACTACGCAGATATCAGCGCCGGCGGACATGGCCCAGGTGGGTGTGTCCGGGTGGAAGGGCAGCTGGGCGCCCCAGGCCTCGTCGACAATCAGCGGTTTGCCCCGCTTGTGGCAGATCTCGGCGATGGCCTTGAGGTCCGCGCACGTGCCGTAGGGGGTGGGGCTGACGATCAATGCGGCGGATGCGTCCGGGTACCGTTGCCACATCTCCTCAACAGTTTCCGGTGACGGCGGGTGGCTCAGCTTGAGCTCGTTGTCCCAGCGCGGCTTGATCCACCGGGGCTGCAGCCCGGACAGGACAAGCCCGGAGACCACTGATTTGTGGGCGTCGCGGCTGATGAGGAGCTCCCCTTCGCCGCGTGTGACGGCCAGGATGGCGGCCTTGATGGACAGGGAGCTGCCGCAGGTGGTGAAGAAGGCCTTGTCCGCTCCCACGGCTTCGGCAAGGAGCTGCTCTGCTTTGGACAGGTAGCCGTTGGAGGACTGCCGGTCGTCCAGGCCTGAGGAGGCAACGACGTCGGACTTGAAGCTTTGTTCGCCCAGCACTTCCAGCACCCGCGGCTCGACGCCGCGGCCCTGGCGGTGGGCAGGCGGTGTGAAGCCGTACCTGTCCAGTTTCTGGTGTTCGGCCAGTGCATCAAGCACCGGTGTTTCGTTCTGGTCCATGTGTCCTCCCGGATGGTTGTCTAGGAACTCTGGTCGGTGGCCAGCAGCGGCAATCCCCTTAGCGTCTGAAGCGGTGTGGCCGGCAGGCTGGTGATGTGGACGGCGTCGGCGATGACATCGCACAGGCTGCCCGCCTCCGCGAACGCGGCACGCTGGCGTGCAGCGCCTGTACCCCTGGTCAGCACCTGGAACAGCAGGGACTCCACAACATCGAACTCGTCCTGGCTCTTCAACGCTGCCTGCACGTGGTCCAGCAGCGCCATGGCCACCTCGAACGCGGGCCGGGGCCGGCCGGTGAGAGGGTCCAGCAAGTCGCCGTCGAGCCCGAAGCGGCCCGCCTGCCAGGAGGCAAGCCGCAATTGTGTGGCGGAGACAGGGGCGGGAGGCACGCCCTCCCGCCATTGCCTGGCTGCAGTCTCCACCAGGCCCCGGACCAGCCCGGCCAGGAGGACGGCGTCGTCGGCAAAAAGGCACACATCCCCCACCCGTACTTCAACGGTGGGATGCCGGTGGCTGAGCCGGGCATCAAAGTAGATTTGCCCCCTGTCCAGCAGGACTCCGGAACCCAGGATCTCGTCGACCTGGCGGTGGTAGGCCTCGGCTGATCCGAAAATCTCGCAGGGCCCCGCGGTGGGCCACCGGTTCCACGCCTGGGAGCGGTAGCTTGCATACCCCGAGTCCGTGGCGTTCCAGAAAGGGGAATTGGCGGTGATGGCCATGAGCACCGGGAGCCAGATCCGGATCCGGTCCAGGACTGCGACGCCTTCCTCGTCCGACTCGATTTCCACATGCACATGGCAGCCGCAGGTCAGCTGCTCCACCGCCGTCAGGCCGAACCGCTCGATCATCCGCTCGTACCGCAGGCCGGGGCTCGTTGTGGTTTTGACATGTAGGGGTGACGTTGCCAGGGCCACTGACCGTGCCCCCGCTGCGCGGGCGGTTGAATCGGCGCTCAGCCGCCGCACTGTGATGTCCCGGGCGAGCTCGTCCAGGCTGATCCTCGGCAGCGTGCAGGTTTCGATCTGCTCCTGCTTCATCTCCCGGCTCAGCCCGTCGTCATTGTTAAGGCGTTCCAGGAGGTCACCGAGCGGCACGGCGTGGCCGTCCCCGGTATCAACGATGAGGAACTCTTCCTCCACACCTACCCGGCGCATCACAGCTGCCCCTTAGGACCGTCAGCTCCCCTGCGAGAGGCTGGTCGATGGGCAGGAGGAAAAACGATAAGGAAATCAGCCATCATTCGCTCCTGGATCAAACCCATGAAGCTTTGGCTTAACTTCAGTGTCTAAAACATACTAAGCATGCTTATTTATCCCGGGCAAGCTGCAACGCAGGAAACCGCCCCGAAAGGCGCACTTTGACGTGCTGCTTCGGGGCGGTTCCGCTGCTCTTGGAAGGAAGCTTCCGGGTCAGGCCAGCGTGGGTGCGGCCATGTTCGCATTGATCTCGGCGGAGACGGACGACGGCGGCGTGGCCGGCACCAGCCGGGACAGGAACTTTCCGCGGGCTGCTTCGACAAACCCGCGGAACAGGTTGAAGTCCTCCGGCAACTCCTCCGGGTGCCACTGGATGCCCAGGGCGAACGTGCTGGCAGGGCGTTCGATGGCTTCCACTACCTGGTCCTCGCTCCATGCGGCGGCGGTGAGGCCCTCGCCCAGTTTGTCCACGGCCTGGTGGTGGGAGACCGGCACGGGCCCGGGGTTGGTTCCGATCAGCTGCTCCAGGTGGGAACCGGGTTTGATCTGCACCGGGATGCGGTTGAAGGTGTAGCCGCCGGGCTGGTAGTTGCCGCTGCCGATGACATCGGGCAGGTGCTGGTGGAGGCTGCCGCCGAGCGTCACGTTCAGCAGCTGCTCGCCGCGGCAGATGCACAGCAGTGGAACGTCCTGCCGGATGGCTTCCTGGATGAGGGCCTGCTCCCAGGCGTCCCGCTCGGGATGGGGCGCATCGGTTGCGGGGTGGGCTTCCTGGCCGTACAGGGCCGGGTTGACGTCCCAGCCGCCGGGTACCACCAGGCCGTCGAGCCTGCTGACCAGCAGTTCCACCATGCCTGCCATCACGGGCTGCGGCGGCAGGAGGATGGGCATGCCGCCAGCGGCGATGATCGGTTTCAGGTACGTCTCGGGAAGGAAAGCTGCCCTGACCGTGCCGCAACCATCAGTACCCGCCTGCTCAAGGTAGGTGGTGAGTCCGATGACAGGTTTCATCGCGGCGTCGGTGGTGTGCACTGAGGTCCCTCCCGGAAGATTTAGTGACTCCAATTTTATGGCCCATGCAGGTCCGGAATGTTTCGCCAGTGTCAATTCCAAGTGTCAAGACGATCACACTTTTGCGGCTCATTCCTCGTCTGCCGGGACCACCCGGAAACGGCGGTTCCGCAGGGAGGGCACGCGGGTCCGGACGGCCGCGATCCGTTCGGGTTCAAGCTCCGCAAAGACCAAGCCTGGCGCCTCGCCGGCATTGGCGATCACCACCCCGAAGGGATCCACCACCATGGAATAGGCAGTGGCCAGGGGCCCGCACTGGTTTGCCGCCACCACATACGAGGTGTTTTCGATGGCACGGGCGCGCAGCAGGGTATAAAAGTGGTCTTCTTTGCCCGGCCCGGCGATCCACATGGCAGGCAGCAGCAGGACGTTGGCTCCGGCGTCCACCAGGTAGCGGGCGCTCTCGGGAAACCGCAGGTCGTAGCAGGTGAGCATGCCCAGGCGCAGCTGGCCGTAGGAGAGCAGGGCGGGCACCCCGATGGATCCCTGGCTGGTGCCGTCACTTTCCCGGTAGCCGAAGGCGTCGTATAGATGGATTTTGCGGTACGTGCCCTGGATGGCGCCGGCGGCGTCGAGTGCCACCAGGGTGTTGAACGGCAGGCCGTCGGGATTGGCCTCGGTGGTGCCCACGACGACGGGCAGCCGCAGGTTCTTGGCGAGCGCAGCGATACCGCTGATAAAAGGGCCGTCCAGGGGCTCCGCCACAACGGCCAGGACAGTGGCTGGTTCCGCGCTGGCGTAGAGGCTGGACTCCGGAAGCACCAGGAGATCCGCGTTTCCCAGGGCGGCAGCTTCCATCAGCTGCGCGATCTGCTGCAGGTTGTTCCTGGGTACCCGGCCGGCACTGAACTGCCCTGAGGCGATCCTCATGTCCGTCCTCCTGCCACCGGGAAAGGGCCCCCTCAACACAGACTGGCACACGCGGGTCTGCGGGAACAGTCCCTTCCTGTTTCCCCAGCCCAACCAGGTAGCGCGAAGTGCCGTTTTGACGCTCCATAACGGCACTTAGCGGTACCTGGTTGGGAAGGATGCCGTTGACCTGCGGAAACGTCGATGAACTATTGACAGAACCTTGAGTGATTACCCGTGTGTAATTTGAGGCAGCTCCGCGAAGCTATTCCTATCGGAGCCGCTAAGGCTCACAAGGTCTCAGCGGAACACCGCACAAAATTTTTAGGGGCACATCATGGGCAAGGTTGCAGGACGTAAAAAGCGCATCATCGGTACCACAGTTGCACTGGTAGCCATCGGCGGCGGAGCCGCCTTTGCCTACTGGAGCGCTACCGGCACGCACGACACCACCACCGCCGCCGGCACCGCCACCAACTTCACCATTTCCAGCACGATTACGGGGAACCCGCTCTCCCCCAACGGCCCCACCAAGACGGCCACCTTCACGGTGACCAACCCGGGCACCGGCGTCCAGAAACTCAGCAACGTTGTTGTGACGGTCGCCGGCACGGACGGTGCGGCCTGGACCGCTGTAACCGGATGCTCGGCAGCTGACTTCGTAGTCGGCACGCCGGCCTTCACTCCCACCGAGATCGCGGCCAATGGCGCCGTGACCGGCACCGTTACCCTTCAGATGGTCGACCGCCCCGGCATCAACCAGGACGGCTGCAAGGGTGCCGCGGTGCCCCTGCACTTCTCGGCCAGCTGAAGAGGGCAGGGATTAACCTTCCTGGAACAGTCCATCAGCTTCATAGCCCGATGGTGATGAAGCCCGCCTAACTGCTACAAGCTCGACTTTTTGGAAGGTTCCCGTGCCCACAGTCGCCAGCTCCCCCGAAGCCACCCCCCGGCTTCGGCGGGAGCTGGTTTTGTTTTTTCCGATGGTTCGTTCAGCGGCCTTGGCCGTTATCGTTCTCATCGCTGCGACCCTCGTGGGCGCCGTTCCGGCATCCGCCTATTGGCGCGCCGGCGGAACGGGGAGTACGACGGCGTCAGTCGCCACGCTGCTGCCGCCCACCAACGTGTCGGTGCCGGCCACCAGCAACTCCAGCGTTGCCGTCAGCTGGACTGCTTCCACCGGTGCGATCGTCCCCACGGGCTACTACGTCACGCGGCTTACCGGCACCACGGCCATTGCTGCGTGCGGTTCGAGCCCTTCGGCACCTATCGCTGCCACCTCCTGCACGGACACCTCTGTACCGGAGGGGACCCACCGATACCTGGTCACGGCGGTTTACCGCTCATGGACTGCCGCCAGCACCGCGAGCGGAAGCGTAACCGTCAGCAGTGTGAGCGTTCTGGCGTTCACGTCGCAGCCGGCTGCGACCGTCACAGCCGGCACGGCCACCATCTCTGTCAGCGTGCAGGCCCAGACCCTGCTGGGCCTTCCCGTGGCAGGCGTTCCGGTGACCATCGGCTGCGCCAACAATGCCGGCGGCGGAACACTGTCCGGCACGGTGACAGCCATAACCAACCTGTCCGGCACCGCCACCTTCACCGGCATGTCCATTAACAAGTCTGGAAGCGGCTACACCCTTGCCGCTTCCAGCACCGGATATTCCGGAGCGGTCAGCAGCAGTTTCGAGGTCACCCCAGCGGCCGCGAACAAGCTGGTCCTCATCCCCGGAAGCACTCTTACCGGCCCTGCATCCTCCGCGGCACTACTGGGTCCGGTAACCCTGCAGCGCCAGGACGCCTACGGGAACCCGGTGACGGCGGGGACCACCACCGTCTCCATGACCACCTCCGCAGCGACGGGATTCTTCGCGGCAACGGCCAACGGGGCAAAGGTCACTGCAGTGACCATCCCGGCCGGGTCCTCGTCCGCATCGTACTTTTACGGCGATACCAAAGTTGGCACGGCAACCATCACGGCAACGGCGCCGGGCCTGACCGCTCCTGCTGCAGTCACCGCGACCATCACAGCAGCCCCGGCCGGCAAGCTGAAGTTTGATGCCGTTCCCGCCATAGTCTTGAAAAACACGGCGATAACACCCACCGTGACGGTCCGCTTCCTGGATGCCTTTGGCAATCCGGCTGATGGTTCGGCCCAGGTCACGCTCACGTCCACCTGTACCGTCAAGGGCACCCTCACCGTATCCGCTTCTGCGGGAGCTGCGTCCTTCCCGGACCTCCAGATTGCCGGAAAAGCCACGGCCTGCACGCTGAGCGCAAGCAGCGGCTCCCTGGCCGGGGACACCAGCAACTCGTTCAACGCGGAGTAAGCACCATCCGGTGGTTCCGCCGCCTATGGGGATTTACGCAGCCGCTCCGGCGGGTGCAGGTCGATAATCGGCAGGTGCCCGTCGGTGCGGATGGCGTCACCGCCGCCGTTGCGGTGGTGGTAGCCGCTGGAGTAGTTGAGGATGATGTGGATAGACTCCACGGCGTTGGCCGAGCGGAGCGTCTCGATGATGAAGTCCCGTTCCTCATCCGTGCGGTCGGCGATCTTGTGGGTGATCTGGAAGGTGAACAGTGACAGCCCCACGCTCCGGTCGTAGGTGCCGGCGCCCACCCAGTCCACGGCGAGTCCGCCCGGGAGCCGCCATCCGGGCGGGCATTTCCAGAACCGGACGTGGTGCCTCTTCCGCGGGTTTCCCTCGATTTCGCGCTGGAAGGCGAGGTCCTGCTTGTTGCCGAATACGTAGAGCGAACTGACCGGTGCGGCCGGATAGCTGCGCCCGAGGACCGTGGATGTGAGTGTGCGCCAGGCGGTGCCGGGTGTGATCGGATCAGCCTCCACCCAGCCTGCTGTCATCATGGCCTGGCGCAATTCCTCCCTGGGACCCACCACGGCGAGGTTCACGGGGTCGCCCAGGACGCCGTCGCCCGTCCTGGTCCGCCCGATGAAGTAGTCCGGAATGTACAGGCTGCTGAGGATCTTGTGCACGCGCGGCAACAGGGCGTAGGCCAGGATCAGCCAGACCGGCAGGAACACCCACGCCTGTTCCGGGCCGCGCGACAGGCGGGCGAGCAGGAAATAGTAGACCGCCCAGCCCACGGCGATGGTCACCACCAGGTACAGAAGCCGCTGCAGGACGGCCAGGACGGTGGCCCATCTGCTTTGCCGGCGGACCACGGGGCTGCTGGAACGTGAGTGGTCCGGCTCATCTGGAACAGCCCGCTGGGAGCCAGTGGACGTCACGACGCTTCTCCTTTCGGTCGCTCACCAACAGCCTAAAAGGTCCGGTGGGAAAGCCGGACGCCCGCGGACTAGGCCGGAAGGTTCAGCTGCTCCACGATGATCCGGGCCGTCTCCGGCTCGCCCAGAATCCGGAAGTGCCCGGCGGCGGGCAGCTCGATGTTGGTGGCGCCCGGCAGGACACTGCCCTCGGGGATGTGCGGGTCGAAGGGGCCGTAGATGGAGGTGATCCGGCTGTTTATGGTCTCCTCCCGTGCCAGCTGAAGCGTCAAGGCGTTGCGCGGGGAGAAGATCCGCAGGCTGGGCAGCAGCATGTAGCGGGCATAGCGGGAGCCGGAAAACGGCGTGCAGACGGCAATCATCCGCTCAATCCGGTGCTCGGGGTCCAGGTTCAGCATGGCGTACTTTCCGATCAGCCCGCCCTTGCTGTGCGCCACTATGGCAACATCACGCAGGCCCGCTTCCTCCAGGTGCTGGGCCACCATGCGTGCGGCGGCGGGAACATCCAGCTTGTTCCGCTGCAGCACCGTCACCACGTGGACCGGGTGGCCGGCATCATGGATGGACCGGATGAGCGGCATCATGAACTGCCAGTTTTCGTACACGCCCGGAATAATCAGCACGGGACTGAGGTGGCCTTTATGGAAGGAACCCGGCTGCACCCGGGACACCGCGCCCTGGACCTGGCAGATGGCGGCATAGACGTAGTCCTGCAGCCACCACACGGCCTTCTGCAGGCCACTGCCACGGACGGGCATCCCCGTTTCACTCATCTGTCGAGGATAGCGCCCGTACCCCGTTGCCCTATCACTTTTGGTCCCCAACCGGGCGGTTTGGGCACCAAAAGTGATGGCGCAACTGGGGGTCAGTAGTTCCGGCGGTGCTTCAGGCGGGGAATCACGACGGCGAACACGGCCGCCGCCGCGAAGCCCAGGATGCCGGTGGCTGAGATCCCCGCGCCCAGGGAGGCGAGGGCCGTCACCCCGGAGAGGAGCACCGGGCCGCCCGTGGACCCGGCGTCCGCCATGAACCGCCACAGCCCCAGGAACTGCCCGCGCCCGCGGTCCGGCGAGAAATCAGCCCCCAACGTCATCACCAGTCCGGAGCTGATCCCGTTCCCGAACCCGATCAGCAGCGCCGCGAGCAGCAGCCCGGTAAAGGACCCGGTCAGCGGAATCAGCAGCAGGGCCAGCCCCATCAGCAGCGTGGACGGAACGGCCACAAACTGCCGGCCCTTCCGGTCCATCAGCTTCCCGGCCGGATAAAACACCAGCATGTCGATGGCTCCGGACAGACCGTAGATCAGCGATGCGGAACTGGCATCCATGCCCAGGTGGTCCGCCCACAGCGGGATCACCACCTGGCGTGAGGAGCGCAGCGCACTCAGCAGCAGGATGCCCGCACCCACGCTCAGGAACACCTTCGCGTGGGACACAGCGACGTTACGGAGGGTGGGCTCCGGACCCTTGTGCCCGCCGTCGGACGTTCCAGCCGGCTCCAGGTCGGGGATGGTGAGGGACAGCAAGGCAGCCGCAGCCATCGCCACCACCCCTACCCAGTACGCACCGCCGATGCCCGAGAACTGCATCACCGCGGCGCCCAGGAACGGCCCGATGAACACACCGATCCGGTTCACTCCGCCCAGTGTGGACAACGCCCGCGCCCGGAACTCCACTGGCACGGCCTCGGTGAGGTACTTCTGCCGTGCAAGCCCGAACACGGCGCCGGACATCCCGACGACGGCCATCGCCACCGCAAGCAGCCACAGTCCGTTGGGGATCAGCGAGGACAGCCCCGCGGCGGCCAGGGCCAGGCCGGCAGCCACTGCGGCGCCCACAATGGCCCAGCGTTCGCCGAACTTCAGCGTCACCAAGGAGGCGGGCAGGTTGAAGAACCACGAGCCCAGTCCGATCAGCGTGACGATCAGCGCCGCGAGGGCCACCGAAGCGCCAAGCCCGCGGGCGGTCAGCGCCACCACCGGAAGGATGGCGCCCTGCCCGATCCCAAAAAGCAGCGTGGGGCCGAAAGCGGCCACGGCGATACCGCGCAAGGTAAATGGCTGTGGGTCATCCGGGGAAGTCATCAGATTTATCCTAGGGCGGGCTGCAGCAGGGGCCAGAAAGACGCCGGTTTGGGGGTCACAAAACCCTTGCAAAGGACTAGCGTTTGCCTTATGGGTGCTGATCCGCGCCCACAACCAAAGGGGAGGTTCATTTCATGGGTGAAGTGTGGATCCGTACGCTCGGCAACGGGTTGGTCCGGGCAGACTATGTCACCGAAATTTCATCCACCCGCGGGTCCCTTCATGAGGACCAGGGTTTTTCGCTGAAGGTCATCGTGGACGGCAAAGGCCATGTCCTGATTGATGACAGCGACCTGCAGGGCGGCCTGGCCGAGCGGCTCGAATACGCCCGGCACGTTGAAGACGCCCTGCTGCTCGCCATGGACGAAGCGCGGGAAATCGACGCCGCGGTGGTGATTTCCTACGAGCCGGAGCGCGAGCGCTGGTCATCGGCCCCGGTGTCAGTAATAACGGGAAGGCTTCCGGAGGTGGTCTGACCTTCTGCTTGGCAGCATCTGGCGGAGAAGTACGACGTCGGCCGGCGGCACGGGTGCCGCCGGCTGCTGTTCAGGAAAAGGCGAGCGTGCTTGTTTTTGCGGCCGCTGGCGTCACAACATCAGCATCCACATTCGGTGTAATAAATACGTAACTGTTGCGTGGATCACATTCACCCCCTACTCTGATTGAGGCTTAAGAAACAGGCCAATGCAAGAAGCTGCAGCGTCGCAGCCAATGCCGGGGAAGGCTTTACATTTTGAACTCCAAGCTCAACATCGTTGTCCGTGTAGATCTCGACCACGCGAAAGCACTGGTGATTGCAAAGGGGCACATCACCGTGCACAGCGTGAATGCGCTTTATGTTGTGGCCAAGCGCGCCAATTCCATCAAACAGGGTTTGTACCTGGAGTTGGATGTCTCCCATGCCGTGGTGGATGACGAGGCACTGGAGCAGCTGCAGGCGTGCTCCCAGACCCATCACCTGCCGGCACTTATTGATCCGTACCAGAAGCCGTGCGATATCAGTGTCCTGGCACCGCGACGGCAACATACCACCCCGCGGCCGGAACTGCTCGCCGCATAAGGCTTATGGCCAAGGCACCCGCAGCGCCCCCTGATCGGGCCAGTGGTGCCGGCCGCACACTTTGTTCTCTCCTTAGACTTTCCACCGACTGGAAGTGCAGCCGTATCCGAAAAGACGGGTAGCCGCACTCCCAGTCCGGTGGAAACCTTTTATGCGATGGCGGGTTCGCCGTCACCGTGGGCGTCCAGCCACTCCTTCAGGGCCGGGGCAGGCAGCGGGCGGGCAAAGTGGTAGCCCTGCGCAAGGTCGCAGCCCATCGCCCTCAGCGTCTGCACCTGCCCTGACGTCTCCACGCCTTCGGCAACGGCCCGGATGCCCACCGCATGGGCCAGGTCAATGCAGCTGCCCACGATCGCCGAGTCTCCGGAGTCCGAACCAAGCCCGTTGATAAAGGACCTGTCGATCTTCAGCTCGTCGATGGGGAACTTCTTCAGGTACGTCAGGCTTGAGTAGCCCGTACCAAAATCGTCCACGGCGAGGTTGACACCGAGATTCCTGAGGGCTGTCAGCGACTCAAGTGCCGCGTCAGGGTCCGCCATCAGGGCCGTTTCGGTGATTTCCAGCAGCAGGTGTGACGGATCAATGTCCCGTAGCTGCAGTGCGCCTTCCACCATCGTCACCAGCTCCGGGTCGCTGAGCTGCCGGGCGGAGAGGTTGACGGCGAACTCAAGGCCCGCGCCGCGGCGGCCTTCCCGGCGCCAGCTGTCCGCCTGCCGGAGGGTTTCGCCCAGGACCCAGGCTCCCAGCGGGCGCACCAGCCCGGATTCTTCAGCCATGGTGATGAATTCCGACGGCGGCAACAGTCCGCGGGTTGGGTGTTGCCACCGGACCAGCGCCTCCACTCCAATGGTCCGCCCGGTGCGCAGGTCCACGCGCGGCTGGTAATGGACGCGGAGCGCACCCTCGTTGATTCCCCGGCGGAGTTCGCCCAGCGCGCGGAGCCGGTCCACGGTGGGATCAGACGCCGCGGGTTCATGCAGTTCCCAGCGGCTGCGCCCCAGTTCCTTGGCCCGGTACATCGCGATATCCGCTCGGCGAACCAGCTCTTCAAGGCCTTCCTCCTCCCCCTGGGCGGCAGCTACTCCAATGCTGGCGGAGGTGACTATTTCCAGGTCCTCGATCTGGATCGGCGTCTTGAGGATCTCCAGCAGTTCCGCCGCGAGGGCAGTGGCTTCCCCGGGGCCGGTGAAGGGGCCCACCACCACGAACTCGTCCCCGGAAAGCCGGGCCACAGCACTTGCATCCGGAGCTGCTTTTGCCAGGCGCTCCGCAACGGAGACCAGCAGCTCATCCCCCGCCGAATGGCCCAGGCTGTCATTAACGGCCTTGAAGTGGTCGAGGTCGATGAACAGGACGGCCAGCCGGCCGCTGCCCTTGGCGCCAGTTCCTGGAACCGCGTCCAGCTTGGCCTTTAGTCCCGCCCGGTTGGGTAGGCCGGTCAGCGCGTCATGCAGGGCGAGCCGCTGCAGTTCCTTTTCAGCCTCCGCCCGGCGGGCTTCGGATTCCTCGGCAGCCCGCACTGCCGATACCAGTTCCTTTTCATACATCCGTCGTTCGTGGGCGCTGAAAACGATCACGCGGACGATGGCGGGCTGCCCTCCGGAGCCCGGAGACCGTGACGCCGAGAGCAACGCAGCCCGGCGGCCGCCATCGGCGTGGATGATTTCAACAGCTATTTCGGACACAGAGCCGTTGATGCCAAGTTGCGGGATGCAGTGCGTGGAATAGAGGATCTGGTCCCCCACGGGCATCAGGGACTGCAACGTGGATCCGACCAGACTGTGGCGGGTGTAACCCGACCAGCGCACGAAGGTGTCGTTGACCGCGGTGATGTGTCCGGCGTCGTCAGTGATCAGGTATCCGCAGGGCGCCTGGTGGAACAGCGCTTCAAAATCGGCCCGGTCCGGCTCGTCGGAACCTGTCACGTACTGGCCGATAGATAGTCCAGGATGGCCCGGGCGGTGTCTTCCGGTGCACTGACGTGCGGGCAGTGGCCGGTGGCCTGGAGCTGCACCAGCGTGCTTCGTTCCAGATGCTCGTGTACATAGGAACCCACCTCCGGCGGCGCAAGCAGGTCATCGGAGCATTGCAGGATCAGGCTGTCAGTCCCCACCTGCTCCAGCATGGGCCTGGTGTCCGAGAGGAAGGTGACCCGCGCGAAATGCCGGGCTATGGAAGGATTGGTCCGGCAGAAACTGCTCCGGAGTTCCTCCGAAAGCTCCGGCGCCTCCGGGTGGCCCATGGCCATCGGTGCCAGCGCCTCAGCCCAGGCGAAGTAGTTGCTGTCCAGCGAAGCAAGCAGGCCTTCAATGTCCTCCTGCGAGAACCCGCCCACGTAACCATCGGCTAAGTCATTGATGTAGCGCGGGGAAGGTGCCACCAGGACCAGCCGGGAGAACCGCTGCGGCTCCCGCGCGGCAGCGATCACCGCAACCATCGCGCTGACGCTGTGCGCCACCAGGATGACGTCTTCCAGCTCCAGGGCATCGCAGATTTCCAGGAGGTCCGCCGCGTAACCGTCCAGCGACGCGTACTTTTCGCGGTCGTAGGCGTCCACGTCCGAGCGGCCCGCGCCCACGTTGTCAAAGAGCACCAGCCGATAGGTGTCGCTGAAGTAGGGCAGGAGCCGGCGCCACATGTCCTGGTCGCAGCCGTAGCCGTGGGCAAACAGCATCACCGGCCCGTCCGCCTGCCCGGATATGGTGACGTTGTTCCGCCGGATAACGGGCGAAACTGCTGAAGTGACTGTTTCGACCATGCCGCACCGGCTTCCAGAGGTAATAAGTAGGGTTACTTCGTGTTGCCTCAGATACTAATCGCGGCAGGGCGGGGAATCCTAGGACTGGCTCCGGCTTGATGGAATCTTTCCCTCAGCCGATGATGGGGCGTTCCTCGGGGAGGCGGTACAGGCGCGGCCGTGCCGAGAGGGCCAGGGCGGACGCCAACGTCACGGTGCCGATGCGGCCCGTGAACATCAGCGCCATCAGCACCCATTCCGCGGACGGGGGAAGGTTGTAGGTGATACCAGTGCTCATTCCCACGGTGCCGAACGCCGAGATGGACTCGAACAGCACCTTCTCCAGGCTGTAGTCGGTGAAGATGAGCAGCAGCATGGTTCCGATCACCACGGCGGCGACCCCCAGCAGTGCCACGGACAAGGCCTGGCGCTGGGAAGAGGAACTAACGGACCGGTGGGCGATAGTCACCTGGTCACGGCCCCGGACCTCATTCCAGATGGCGAAGCCCAGCACCAAAAAGGTGGTGATCTTGATGCCGCCGGCGGTGCCGGCGCTGCCGCCGCCGATGAACATCAGGATGTTGGTGACCATCAGCGTTTCCGGGGCTGCGGCGCCGTAGTCGATGCTGTTGAAGCCGGCAGTACGGGGAAAGACGCTGCCGGCGAAGGAACCGAGGATCTTGCCGGTGAGGGAGAGCGGGCCGAGGGTTTCGTTCCGGTTCCACTCAAACGCCGCGAACAGCGCCATGCCGGCGATCAGGAGGAACAGCGTTCCATAGATGGTCAGGCGCAGGTGGACAGTCCAGTTCCGGGGTTTGGTCTCGCCGCGGGTGAGCTGGATGATCACCGGGAACCCCAGCCCGCCGGCAATGATGGCCAGGCAGATGGGGGTGATGATCCACGGGTCCTCGGCGAAGCCGATGAGGTTGTTGCTGTAGACCGAGAAGCCGGCGTTATTGAAGGCGGAGATGGCGTGGAAGATCCCGTGCCAGAGGGCAGTTCCGGGGTTCTGGTCGTAGGCGATCCAGAACCGCGCTGTGAGGATCGCGGCCGTTGCGGCCTCGAAGGTCAACATGATTTTCGCTACCCGCAGCAGCACTGCCCGGACGTCGCCAAGGTTCAGGGTGTGGGTTTCCGTCTGGGCCACGAGCTGGCCGCGCAGGCCGATGCTCTTGCGGACCAGCAGCGCCAGGAGGGTGGCCAGCGTCATGATGCCAAAGCCGCCCACCTGGATGAGCGCCAGGATGACCACGTGCCCGAACGGGGTCCAGAATGTTGCCGTATCCACGGTGACCAGGCCCGTGACGCACACGGCCGATACCGAGGTGAACAGGGAGTCCATAAACGCATCAGCGTCGGGATCGGTTCGTGAGGCCGGAAGCATCAGCAGTGCCGCGCCGATGAGGATGACCATCAGGAAGGCAACGGGAACAGCCCTGACCGGGTGGGTCATGATCCTGCGAACGACGTTTGCCTTCCGGCCCTCCCTTTCGTTTTTGGCGTCCCGCAGCATCTTTTGGACGGCGGCCACGCTGGCGGGGTCGGGACCCGGTTTGGCAGGTTCCGACGGCGGGAGGCTCCTTCGGAGGCTCATCCCACGTGGATGCCCGGCCGCCGGGCCGGGTCCGGTTCGTTCTCGCGGATGATTTCCCGGACCACAGGCGCAGTGTCGCCGCGGCCCAGGAGCAGGTAGCGCATGAGGTGGGCCAAGGGGTTCCCTTCAGACCATTCAAAGTAGGCGTGCGGCTTGACGCCCGTGCCGTCGCGCAGGGCCAGGAGGATGGCTGCGATGGCGTTGGGGGCGGCAGGGCTCTGGGCGCGCAGGACCCGGTGGCCGGCCACTTCAACCCCGTGGACCTGCAACGTGTCGCTGAACTCGGACGGATCCGTGATGTCGATTTCCAGGAATATGACATCGGCCGTCCCGGGCACGGGGTTGTTCTCCCGCTGCACTGCTTCCTTGTCCGCGTACTCAGCGGCGTCACGCCCCTGCGGCCGGTTGGCAATGAGGTTGATCCGGCCGTCGTAATCCAGGGTGTCGCTGATGAACCGGCGCGCATCGTCGTCGAACTCGATCCTGTCCACCCGCAGCTCGGTGGTGCGGCTGATGCGGGAGACAAGGGAGACGGCCACAATGCCCAGGATGAAGAACCCGGAGATGGCCAGGCCGTCCGGTTTTTCAATGACGTTGGCCGCCAGTGCGTAGAGCATCACCAGGGTGAGCAGGGTGAAGCCTACGGCGGCGGCCCGCTGTTTGCGGCGGATGGCGGAGATGGTGACGGCGATGGCGCCGGAGACCATCATGGCCAGGATGCCGGTGGCGTAGGCGCCGGCCTGGGCGTTCACGTCGGCATTGAAGCCGATGGTGATCAGGATGCTGATGGCGGTGTAGACGAGCACCACGGGACGGACGGCGCGGGACCAGTCCGGGGCCATGCCGTAGGAGGGCAGGTAGCGGGGGACGATGTTGATCAGGCCGGCCATCGCGGAGGCGCCGGCGAACCACAGGATGAGGATGCTGCTCACGTCATAGACGGACCCGAATCCGTTGCCGAGATGCTCGTGGGCCAGGTACGCCAGGGCGCGGCCGTTGGCCTGTCCCCCGGCCTGGAACTCCTCGGCCGGGATCAGGACGGTGGTGACGAAGCTGCTTCCCAGCAGGTAGACGCTCATGATGAGTGCCGCCGTCGTGAGCAGCCTGCGCGTGTTGCGCACCCGGCTGGCCAGCTTTTCCTCAGGGGTGGCGCCTTTGGAGGACACCAGGGGCATCATGCTGACGCCGGTCTCGAAGCCGGAGAGTCCCAGGACCAGCAGCGGGAAGGCCATCAGGGCCGGACCCACGATTCCGCCCGGTCCGCCGCCGGAGGAGGCCAGGGCGTCGGTCCACGTTCCAAGCGCGCCCGGAGTTGCGAGAACCTCGGTAATGCCGGCCCCGATGATGATCGCGTTCATCACCAGGAACACGGCCACCAATGGAATTGCGACGGCGACGGCTTCGGAAAAGCCCATCAGGAAAACGGCGCCGAGCACCAGGAGGAAGAAGACGGTAATGCCTACCGCCTGGCCTTCCAGGAAGGGCGGCAGGTACGGGTTCTCGAGCAGGTGCACGGTGGCGTCGGCCGCCGAGAGGGTGATGGTGATGATCCACGAGGTGGCAACGAAGCCCAGCAGGACCAGCACAAAAACTTTGCCGCGCCAGAAGGGCAGGAGCCGTTCGAGCATGGCCACCGATCCCTGCCCGTGCGGGCTTTCCCTGGCCACCCGCCGGTACATGGGAAGCATGCCCAGGAGCGTCAGGGCCACGATGAGCATGGTGGCCAGCGGCGAAAGGGCGCCGGCGGCGAGCGCTGCGATGCCCGGCAGGTAGGACAGGGTGGAGAAGTAGTCCACGCCGGTGAGGCACATGACCTTCCACCAGCTCTGCTGTGCGGCGTGGGCTTCATCGGCCTCGGGGCCGACGGGCTGGCTGACCCGGTGTTCCAGCAGCCACTTGGCTAATGCGCTCCGCGGTTCGGTTTCAAGCTCCGGGTTGGGAACGATGGCGGGAAGGGAAGACCGGGCGGAAGCCGTCAAGGACGTGTCTTTCTTTGGTGCCCGTTACGGGCGCAAGTTCCCCGGTTCCAGGCGCGACGCTGTGCTGATAACTAACGGAGCCTAGCACCGGGCCTCGCGCCTCCCGCCCGGAATTCCGGGGATCTTAACGCTTTCTTAACGCCTGCCGTAGCCGGACGTCCGTCAGTCCTCCACGAACTCCAGCAGGTCGCCCGGTTGGCAGTTCAGGACGCGGCACATGGCCTCCAGCGTGCTGAAGCGGACGGCCTTCGCGCGTCCGTTTTTGAGCACCGCCACGTTGGCGGGCGTCAGGCCCACGCGCTCGGCGAACTCCCCCACGCTCATCTTCTGCCGGGCCAGTTCGACGTCGATGCGCACCACGATGGGCATCAGATCACCGCTTCCATATCCGAGCGGAGGTCCGCGGCCTGCCGGAGCAGGGCGCGGAGCACCACCACCACCAGCCCGACGGCGGCCCCGGCCGCCAGCATCAGGATCAGCAGGAGCGGCACGCCCGGGTCATCGGCATTGAGGACCACAATGGCGGAGAACACCGCCAGCATGGTCCAGGCCGCCGCGATGGCCCACATAATTGCATCCACCCAGACAAAAGCCCGCGAACTGAAGATCTGGTCGCGCTTGACCATGGTGAGCAGCTTCCAGGTGCTGACGATCACCACCTGGACGCACGCCACCTCAAGGATGGCGAAGATCGTGAGCGGCCACTGCAGGTAGGCCCGCTCCGGGTTTTCCGCTGCCATGTGGGCGAACTGGCCCGGCAGGGACATCACTTGGAACAGGGCCAGGAGGAGGAAAGCCCCCACAAGGACGATCCGGAGGGCAATGACTGCCAGGTGATTGATCTTCATGCATCGAGTTTCGGCTACTACCTATCGAAAGTCAATCGAACAGGTTGACCACCGCTTGCGAGGGGGATGAATCTCTGATCATTCTGCCCGTTTTTGAAAAAACGATTTGTCCGAGACGAAGGTGACTCTTGACACGTCCCCGAAACGCGTCTTATGGTGTTGCCAAGTCGTTTTAGCAAAACGATTTTTCACCCCAAGCATTGTCTCGCCATTTCCGTTCGAGAGAAAGTGAGTCGACAGCGATGTCCACTCGAAAGACCATCAACAGGTTCGTCACCATCGGCGGCGTCTGCACCGCCGTGGCACTGGCAGCCACCGGGTGCGGCGCGGGGGGCCCGTCCACCACGGGTAGCGCCGGCACCAGCACCGTCAACGTCCTGGTGGAGGCAGGCGGCCACGCCGAGCTGACCGGCGTCGCCGAACAGTGCAAAAAGGACGCCGGAGTCAACGTCAACTTCGTCGAGCTGCCCTACGACGGCATGTTCAACCGCCTCTCCAGCGAGTTCTCCTCCGGCAACGTTTCCTTCGACGTCGCAGCACTGGACTCGGTCTGGCTGCCCAGCTTCAAGGACGCCGTCCAGCCCATCGACGAGATTTTCACCGATGAAGCCAAGAAGGACATCTTCCCGGCCCTGGTCAAGGAAGCGAATGTGGACGGGCACTTCATCGGCCTGCCTGCCTGGACCAACGCCGAGATCATCCTGTACCGCAAGGACCTCTTCGAGGACGCCAAGAACAAGGCGGATTTCCAGGCCAAGTACGGCTATGAGCTCGCCGCCCCCACCACCTGGAAGCAGTACCAGGACATCGCCGAATTCTTCACCAAGGACGGTATGTACGGCACCGACGTCAAGGGCGGCGTGGAAACCGAATGGCTCGCCCACGTCCTGCAGGCAGGCTCCCCCATGGTCCTGGACGGGGACAAGGTGGTCATCGACAACGCCGCCCACAAGGAAGCCCTGGACTTCTACGTCAGCCTGGTCAAGTCCGCTCCGTCAGGCGCCGCCCAGGTGGACTGGGCTGCCGCGCAGAACCTGTTCAACCAGGGCAAGACCGCGATGACGCGCTTCTGGGCCCATGCCTACCGGCAGATCCCCAAGGATTCACCGGTGGCCGGCAAAGTGGGCACCGCTCCGATGATCGCCGGGTCCGCCGGCATTGGCGGAGTCCCGGGGCCCTGGTACCTCACTGTCCCCAAGGCCACCAAGAACACGGACGCCGCCAAGAAGTTCATCAAGTGCGCCTATGACAACAACAGCATGGGCATCGAGTCCAGCCTCGGCCTGGCGTCCCGCATCTCAGCCTTTGAGAAGTACCAGGACAAGGCAGGCTACGAGAGCTTTGGTCCGCTGATCGAAACCCTCAACGGCAAGGCCACGGCCACCCGCCCGGCCACCGAAAAGTGGCAGCAGATCGTGGACACAGTGCTGGTCCCCATGCTGCAGAAAGCCGTGGCCGGCGGTGACTCCGCCACCCTCCTCGCAGACGCCAAGAAGCAGATCGAGGACCTCGTCAAGTAAGACCCCCGCGGCCGGCACCTGGGTAGCCGGTGCCGGCCGCGGCCCCCAACCAGCGGAAGAGAAAACCGTGCGCATCTCCGATCGCCGCTTCGCATTGTTCCTGATGACACCAGCGGCGCTGTTCCTGGCAGTGTTTGTCGCGTTCCCGCTGTTCCGCCTCGTTGCGGACAGCTTCTTCAAGATCTCACCGATTGCCGGCGGTCCCCGCGACTTCGTGGGCCTGGACAACTACTTCCGGGCTTTCGCCTCCGAAGCCTTCACCGGCGCGGGCTGGCGGACCCTGGGCTACACCGTCATCGTGGTCACCCTCGAATTCGCCCTCGGCCTGGGCATGGCCCTGCTGTTCACCACCCTTGGGCGCAGCTCCCAAATCTGGCGGACAGTGTTCATGTACCCGCTGATGATCGCCCCGATCGTGGCAGGGCTCCTCTGGAAGTTCCTGATGATCGATAACTTCGGCCTCATCGGAACCCTCCTGCACCAGGCCGGCATCCTGTCCAACCCCAACCAGATCGGCTGGCTCTCGGACCCGAACATCGTGCTCTACTCCGTGGCCATTCCGGATATCTGGCTGACCACGTCCTTTATGTGCCTGGTGCTCTTCGCCGGCCTGCAGAACATCCCGGGTGACCTGATCGAGGCGGCCCGCCTCGACGGTGCCCGCGCACCGGCCCTGCTGTTCCGCATCATCCTGCCCCTCCTGCGCCCGGTCATCGCCGTCGCGCTGGTGGTCCGCGGCATTGATGCGGCCCGGGCCTTCGACACCATCCTCATCCAGACCAACGGCGGCCCGCAGTCCGCCTCCGAAACCATGAGCCTGCTGATCTACCGGACCATGATCCGCTTCGGCGATCCCGGACTGGCCAGTGCCATGGGCACCCTCTACCTGCTGGCCATGCTCGCCGTCGCGTTTGTTGCGGTGTCCACCATCTGGCGGCCAGGAAAGGACAGCTGATGCGCGTCGCCGAGCGAATTAAGAACGACGCCGGGAAGTCACCTGCAGCAATTGCGGGACCTTCCGTGCCAACCACCGGAAGCGGCAGCGGACGCAAGCGCCGGGGCGTCAACCGTGAAGGCCTGGAAGCAGGCCGCCGGAGCACCAGGACCCTGCTCTGGGTGCTTCTGGCAGCAGCCATGGTGCTCTACGGGTTCCCGTTCCTGTACCTGCTCTTCACATCCTTCAAGACCCCCATCGATACCATCGCGGTGCCGCCCACCATCCTGCCGAAGGAATGGACGCTGGAGAACTACGCCAACGCCTTGGGCCGCAGCGGTGTGCTGGCTTCCTTCATCAACAGCATCCAGACGGCCATCATCAGCACCCTGCTGTCATTGGTGCTGGCGGTACCCGCGGCGTACGGCATCACCAGGTACCAGACCCTCAGCGGCCGGATCTTCATCATGGCCGCACTGGTTACCCGCATGGTGCCGCCGGTGGCCATCGGCATACCGCTGGCCTCGATGATGGCGTCCATGGGCCTGGCCGATACACCCATCGCACTGTCCATCGCCCACACCACCATCTCGCTGCCGCTCTCCATCTGGCTGATGTCCAGCTTCTTCGAAGCGGTGCCCAAGGACCTGGAGGAAGCGGCCACTGTGGACGGTTGCAGCAGGCTCGGAGCCCTGTGGCGGGTGGTGATCCCGGTGGTGTCCGGCGGCATCGCCGTTACCGCGATCTTTGCCTTCCTGGCCTCCTGGAACGAGTTCCTGTTCGCACTGCTGATGACGGCGATCCGTTCCCAGACAACGCCGGTGGTGATTGCGAACTTCCAGACCCAGTTCGGCCTGGACTGGGGGTCCATGACAGCCCTGGCCGCTGTGTACTCCATCCCGGTCATCCTCCTGACCCTGCTTTTGCAGCGGAAGATCGTCGCAGGCATGACGCTCGGCGCGGTCAAGGGCTAGACCACCAATAACCAGTAGCCTACTGATGACGCCCAGGGGCATCACCGACCATAAGGACGTGGGAGACAGATGAGCAACAAGAACATCGGGATCAAGGACGTGGCCACCGCCGCCGGCGTGTCCGTGACAACTGTCTCCCACGTGCTCAATGAGGTGTCCTATGCCCGGATCAGCCCTGAAACCAGGGACAAGGTGCGGTCCGCCGCGGAACAGCTGGGGTACGGCCCAAACCGCCTGGCCCAGGCTCTCCGCACCCAGAGGACAGGCATGCTGGGCCTGGTGAGCGAAGATATTGCCACCACGCCCCACGCCGGCCGGATCATCCTGGGCGCCGAGGAGGCTGCCAAAGCGCGCGGGTACAACCTCATGATTATCAACACCTCCGGCTCAGCCAGCCTCGAATCCCGGCGGGACGATGTTCAGGCCCTCCTGGAACGCCGGGTTGACGGCATCCTCTACGCCACCATGTACCACCGCATCGTGGAGCTGCCGGCCAATCTCGGCAGCGTCCCCTCCGTCCTGGTGGACTCGGTGGCCGCCGGCGGAAACATCACCGCCGTCATCCCGGATGAGGAAGGCGGTGCCCGCACCGCGGTGGAAGCATTGCTCGGGTCCGGGCACCGGCGGATCGGCTTCCTTAACAACACCGACGATGTCCCCGCGACCCGCCAGCGGCTCCATGCCTTCCGGACCACGCTGAAGGAAGCAGGGCTCGACGGCGAAGCGGCACCCGTGGAGTCGGAGGTGTCCGAGGTGCACGGCGGCTATGCGGCGGCCCGCCGGATGCTGTCCCGGGATGACCGGCCTACCGCATTGTTCTGCTACAACGACCGGATGGCCATGGGCGCCTACCGCGCGGCTGCGGAACTGGGTCTCTCCATCCCCGCCGATCTCTCGGTAGTGGGCTTTGATGACCAGGAACTGATCGCCGCCAACCTCCACCCCGGCCTCACTACCGTGGCCCTTCCGCACTACGAGATGGGTGCCTGGGCCACCGAGCACCTGATTGACGCCGTTGAAGGCAAGACCGATCTTTCCCTCATGGCACTTCACCCGACTATTCTCAGCTGCCCGCTGGTGAGCCGCGATTCCATCGCGGCTCCCCGGCAATAGGCAGCCAGCCCCTTCCCTTTACCACTTCCCACTTCCCACTTCCGCAAGAGGAACGCCAGACATGACCAGTTACCTTCATGCCGCACGCCAGGAAACAGCCCCGGCCGGGACCGCCGGGTACCGGCCTGCCATCCACTTCACGGCAAGGGATACCTGGCTGAACGATCCCAACGGCCTGGTTTTCCACGACGGCGTGTACCACCTCTTCTTCCAGAACAACCCGTTCGGCAACGTTTGGGGCAATATGTCCTGGGGCCACGCCACGTCCCATGATTTGCTGCACTGGACCGAGCATCCTGTGGCCATTGCCTGCGACGAGACAGAGGACATCTTTTCCGGAAGCGTTGTGGTGGACCACGGCAACACGTCCGGTTTCGGCACGGCGGACGCACCTGCCCTCGTAGCCATCTACACCAGTGCCTTCAAAGCCGCGTCGGAACACAGCGGCACCCAGGCCCAGTCCCTGGCCTACAGCACAGACGCGGGGTTGACATGGCAGAAGTACGGCGCAAACCCAGTCCTCACCCGCAACTCAGCCCACTTCCGCGATCCCAAAGTGATCCGCTATCAAGGGCGCGATGGGGGGTTCTGGGTCATGGTCGCCGTCGAAGCGCAGCACCAAACGGTGGTCTTCTACCGGTCGGAGGACCTCAAGTCCTGGGAGTTCCTCAGCGACTTCGGCCCGGCCAACGCCGACCAAGGCGAATGGGAATGCCCTGACCTCTTTCCCCTGGCAGTGGACGGCGAGCCGGAGAACATCAAGTGGGTCCTGATCGTGAACGTCAACCCCGGCGCGGTGGCCGGCGGGTCCGGCGGCCAGTACTTTGTGGGCGGTTTCGACGGCGTCCACTTCGCCCCGGATCCCGGTTCCGTGGTGGCGCCGGCAGGAGTGGCGGCCATCGGCGACCCCACGGCGGCCGCTGAAGCCTTGCAGGAATGCCTCTGGCTGGACTGGGGACGTGACTGCTACGCCTCCGTGTCCTTCAGCAACGCCCCGGATGACCGACGCATCATCATCGGCTGGATGAACAACTGGGACTACGCCAACCAGCTGCCCACCGCCCCCTGGCGGTCCTCAATGACCCTTGCGAGGGAACTGCGCCTCACCGCCGTCAACGGTGCAGCCCGCCTGATCCAGCAACCGTTGCTGGCCGGCCCCGGCACCGGGAACGAGGTTCCTGCTGACAGGGACCAACTGACCTGGGATGCCTTTGAGCTGCGGGATTCGAACCTCCGATTGCCAGCGGCCGTAGCGGGCAGCGCCCACATCATCGAGGCGGAGATCCTGCCGGGAAGCACCGGGCACGTGGCCTTCCATCTCTTCGCAACTGAGGACGGAAGCACGGGGACCGTGCTCAGTTACAACGCCGCCACCGCCCAACTCGCCCTGGATCGCAGGCAGTCCGGCAACACGGGCTTCCACAAGAAGTTTCCTTCCGTGGAGTCGGCCCCGCTGGTCCTTGAGGACGGCGTGCTCAAGCTGCAGATCGTCGTCGACCATTGCTCGGTGGAGGTCTTTGCCCAAGGCGGCAAGGTGGTCCTGACTGATCTCGTCTTCCCCTCAGCCTGCAGCCAGGAAAACTGGTTATCGGCTGAGGGAGGCGCAGCGGCAATACTGAAACTCGCGGTCTCAACACTCGCCTAACCGCAACCCAAGGGGAAAACCATGTCAAGCAACAACTACTACGACGTGACCACGTGGCCGGTCGGCAATGCATCCAAAGACGTCGGTGAAGTCATCAACAGCATCATCGCTGACATCAAGGACCGGCAGTCCGCCACCGATGAGAACAACGGAGGAAAGCCGGGCGCGGTGATCTACCTTCCGCCCGGCGACTACCACCTCCGGACCCAGGTGGTGATCGACATCAGCTTCCTTCGGATCCAGGGCTCGGGACACGGCTTTACGTCCTCGAGCATCCGGTTCAACGTTCCCGAGGACGAATGGCCCGGCCTTCATGAGCTGTGGCCGGGCGGCAGCCGCGTTATCGTCGACCTTCCCAAGGGCGCAGACACGGAGGAAGCCAAGGGAGCCGCCTTCTACGTTGAGCGGACCGGGAGCCCGCGGATCAGCTCGGTGGAGTTCTCCAACTTCTGCATCGACGGGCTGCACTTCGAGGCGGATGGCTCAGGCATGCATCCGGAGAACACCTACGTCAACGGCAAGACCGGCATCTTGGTCGCCAACGAGAATGACTCATTCCGCGTCAACGGCATGGGCTTCGTCTACCTTGAGAACGCCCTCACCATCTACAACGCGGACGCACTTTCCGTGCACGACAACTTCATCGCCGAATGCGGCAGCTGCATCGAGCTGCGCGGGTGGGGGCAGGCATCAAAGATCACCGACAACCTGGTGGGAGCGGGCTTCAAGGGCCATTCGATCTACGCTGAAAACCATGGCGGGCTCCTGATCACCGCGAACAACGTCTTCCCCCGCGGGGCGAGCAGCGTCCACCTGGCCGGCGTCACGCGGTCAAGCATCACCAACAACCGCCTGCACTCGTTCTACCCTGGGATGCTGATTCTCGCAGCGGACAGTTCGGAGAATCTCGTGGCCACAAACCACTTCCTGCGTGACCACGAACCCTGGACACCCTTCGTGGGAGTGGGCAACGGACTGGATGACCTTCACGGGCTCCTCAGCGTCACCGGCAGCAACAACTCAGTGATCGGCAACCACTTTTCCCACATCATCGATGCAGAGAGCATCCAACCGGCCGGTGCTACGCCGGTAATCATCCGGCTGGTTGCGGGGGCCGGAAACTTCGTCTCCAACAACCACGCGGTGGCGATGGACGTCCACGCCACATCAAGCGACTCCTGCTTCTCCGCGCAAGTGGACGCCCTGCTGACCACCGAGGCTTCGAAAGTCCTTGCCGTTACGGCGGTCTCGGTGGATCCCGCATCGGCACGGAATACCATCCTGGATTCCGGAAGCGAGGCCCAGATTGTTGCGGACAGGGCCGTGAACGCCATCAGGGCCACACCCGCCATCGGCTCCTGACCAACAACGAAAGGTACATCATGCCCACAACCCAGCAGCCCAAATCCATAGATGTGGTGGTGGTCGGCGAAGCCTTGGTGGACATCGTGGTCTCCCCCGCCGGCACCGTGGAGCACCCGGGTGGATCACCTGCGAACGTGGCCTACGGATTGGGACGGCTGGGTGTGGGCACCGCCTTGCTGACTTCCCTCGGCGATGACCCCCACGGCCAGGCGATCGAGCGGCACCTCTCGAGTGCCGGCGTCGACCTCCTGCCCGGCTCCCGGGGCGGCGGCCGGACGGCGACGGCGACGGCCGTGCTGGCTTCCGATGGCTCAGCCAGCTATGACTTCGACGTCCGCTGGGAGCTGCCACGCACCGTTCCCGCGGCGCTGCCCAAAATCCTCCACACAGGCTCCATCGCAACGTTCCTGGCACCGGGTGCGGCTGCGGTACGGGATCTCCTGGAACAAGCACACGAGCGATGCCTGGTGACGTACGATCCGAACGTCCGCCCCGCATTGCTCGGCAGCCAGGCGGAGGCACAGCGCATTTTCGAGGACCTGGTCCCCCTCACCGACGTGGTCAAACTCAGCGACGAGGACGCGCGGTGGCTCTACCCCGGGCTGCCGGTGGAAGACGCCGCCCAGCGCATCCTTGGACTCGGCACCGGACTCGTGGCCGTCACCCTGGGATCGGATGGATCCCTGCTGGCAGCGTCAGGGACGCGGCTGGCCATTCCCCCGGTCAGCTCGGCCGTCGCCGACACCATCGGCGCCGGCGATTCCTATATGGCGGCTCTGATCTACGGCCTCCTGATGCGCGGAACCGACGGGCTCACCCCGGCAGCGCTGGAGTCGCTGGGCCGCCTCGCCTCGAAAGCCGCTGCCATCACGGTCCGCCGCCCAGGGGCCAACCCGCCCACGTTGGCGGAACTGCAGGGGGAGCTACCCGAGCACCAGCCCGTCCCATAAATCCATGCGGTGTGAAGGGTGTACCGCCAGTACCTGTCCAGGACGCGCAAATTGGGGTTACCTAGTGGTTGGGCCTGGATGCAGGCCCGCAGTCCCATCCACACAACGAAGAGGAACCACCGATGGCTACCTGGCTCATTACCGGCTGCTCCACAGGACTCGGCCGGGCACTGGCCCAAGCGGTGCTTACCCACGGGCACAACGCCGTCGTCACAGCCCGGAACCCCGCCACCGTGCAGGACCTGGCCGACGCCTTCCCGGACACCGCACTCGCCCTGCCCCTCGACGTCACGGACCGCCCCGGGATCAGCTCGGTGGTGGAAGAGGCGAAGCAGCGCTTCGGCGGCGTGGACGTCCTGGTCAACAACGCCGGCTACGGGTACCGGGCCGCCGTGGAAGAAGCGGACGACGCCGATGCGCGGCAATTGTTCGACACGAACGTTTTCGGCGCTGTTGACATGATCAAAGCGGTCCTTCCGGACATGCGCGAGCGCAGGTCCGGGTCCATTGTGAACATCTCCTCGATCGGAGCCCGCATCACCCCCGCCGGGTCCGGCTACTACTCTGCAACGAAAGCTGCGCTGGAGGGCATCTCCGGCTCGCTCCGCAGGGAGGTGGAACCGCTGGGCATCAACGTCACCGTCATTGAACCCGGCGCCTTCCGCACCGACTTCGCCGGGCGCTCACTGACCCAGTCCGCCTCGCCCATCGGTGACTATGCGGAAACGGCCGGGAAGCGGCGCAAGGAGAACGACACCATGGACGGCAACCAGCCGGGCGACCCGGCCAAGGCCGCCGAAGCAATCCTGACCATCGTGCAGAGCCCCAACCCGCCGTCGCTCGCGGTGCTTGGTGAGGACGCGTTCGGCGCCTTTGCCGCAGTAGCCGACGCTCAGCGTGCGGAACTGGACCAGTGGCGGGACCTCAGCCTCAGCACCGGCCTGGACCAGTGAGAACCAGGAACCGACGAAGGAAACCATGGACAACGTAACCCTCAACAACGGCGTCGAAATGCCCATCCTGGGCTTTGGCGTCTATCAGATTCCGCCGGAGGAAACCCAGGCCGCCGTCGAAGCCGCCCTCGAAGCCGGTTACCGGCACCTGGACACCGCCGCAGCCTACGGCAACGAGGAGGCGTTGGGTGCCGCTGTCAGGGCAAGCGGCATCGCGCGGGACGAACTCTTCATCACCACCAAGCTCTGGGTCCAGCACGCGCCCGCCGGCAGCGTGGAGGAGGACAGCCGCCGGGCTTTCGAGAACTCCCTCACCCGGCTTGGACTGGACTACGTGGACCTGTATCTGATCCACCAGCCGCTCGGAGACTACTACAGCGAATGGCGGGCCATGCAGAACCTCAACAAGGAAGGCCTGGCCCGGGCGATCGGGGTCTCGAACTTCCACTCTGACCGGCTGGTGGACCTCATCGACCACAACGAAATCGTGCCCGCCGTCAACCAGATCGAGACCCACCCCTTCCACCAGCGCAGCGCCGAGCAGGACCTCATGCGGGAACGCGGCGTCCAGATCGAGTCCTGGGGCCCGTTCGCCGAAGGCCGCAACAACCTCTTCACCGACCCCCTGCTCAGCGAAATCGCCCAGGCACACGGAAAATCCGTGGCGCAGGTGGTGCTCCGCTGGCTCATCCAGCGCAGCGTCGTCGTCATTCCCAAGTCCGTGCGCCCCGAGCGCATGGCAGAGAACTTCGAGGTATTCGACTTCGCCCTGAGCGACGAGCAAATGGGCAAGATCGCCAGCCTGGACACCGACGAAAGCCTCTTCTTCGACCACCGCGACCCCGCAATGGTGAGCCGGCTGGGCGGACACAGGGTGGACTGATCGCACGCCCTCCGCCGGCGTGAGAGGCCCGCCTAGCCCGTTGAGGCGGTGTCGTCGTGGGCAGCGCCCACGGGCTTGGACTCGGGTGAGCCGCGCTGGCGGAGGTAGATGGACAGGACCACCATGGAGCCGACGGCGAGGAATTCCGACTGCCAGTTCTGCAAGGTGCGGTTCCAGAACTCTGCAGACGTCACATACTCGGTCCAGGTCACGGGTTGCTGGAAGTTGCTGATCTGCTCTTCGTTGTAGGCGCTGGTGCCGGCAAGAGACTGGACCAGCCAGCACAGGACAAAGATCAGCCCCATCGTTGTCCCCAGCGAATTCGAAAAGACCGTGCGGCGCCAGCCGCTGGCCCTGGCCCAGGCCGGCGATTTCGGGTTGCTGTACTCCCCCACCAGCTGGTCCTTGTCGGATTCGATTCCGGTCTGGTCCACTTCCTTTGATTCGGGTGATCCTTTTTGCACCAGCCAGATGGTGGCAAGGATGTAGAGCAGGAACTGCAGGTACTCGGACTGCCAGTTTTCCGAGACGTCCACGGCGAAATTGGATGAGGTCAGGTACTGGCCCAGGCTTATTTCCTCAAGCCCGTTCGTAACCTGTTCCTGGTTGAACAGGGCATGGCCGGTCAGCCCTTGTCCCAGAAGGGCCAGGAGGAAGATCAGCCCGAAGAAGAGGCTCAGTCCGTTGTTCCTGAGTGCTTTTTTCACTGCTTCCTCCTATCCGTGGACGAGTCCGACGACAGCCATGTAGGCCAGTCCGCCGAAAATCAGGATCAGGTACAGGGCAAAGCTCCACCGCATGACTACTTGCCTCCCACTTCGCAGGTATAGGGCGCGTCACCGTTCGGCGTGCACCCGGCTGCCGTAATCTTCCAGCCGCCTTCAGCGGCAGCCAGGAAGACTGCGTCGTTCTCGAATTCCACGAAAGCGCCCCGTCCGTATACTTCGGTGCGCGTCACTGTTCCGGGTTCCTGGACATGCAGGTTCCTCAGGTGGTCCTCGCAGCTGCTCTCCTGCTCCCGGGCAGTCTTCTCGCGTGTATCGGACGCCAGCATGGAGCAGGCTGCGGACCATTCGGAGCCCGACAGGGCCTGGTGGAACTCCCGGGCGGCATCAGCAGCAGCCGTTCCTTCCGGGGCACAGCCTGTCAGGGCCAGCAGGGCCGCGATACCCACCAGGGCCATAACGCACACGCGGCGCCGTGTCTTCGTCAGCGGGACCATGTCAGCCTTGTTCCTTCCCGGGACGCACTCCAAAAAGGAGGTTCAGTCCCCAGCCCACCACGGTGATGAGCACGATGGCGCCGGCCATGGACGCCAGTTCCGCCGGAGCGGTCAGGATGCCCAGGCTCACGATCAGGGTGGTTGCCCCTGCCGGTGGGTGCGGGGTCTTGAGCAGTGTCAGCACCAGTGTGGTCAGCGCCACCGATAATGCGCCGGCCAGCAGGTAAGCCGGGGTGAGTCCGCCCACCGGGGCCGGCGGGCTGTCTTGTAATCGGAAGGCGTAGAGCATGGCGACGCCGGCCAGCAGGCCAACGGCGTGGCCAATCAGCGCGTTGGCCGGCCGCGAGGCCTGCTGGGACGGGGACTCGAAAAACAGCATCACCGTAGGTCCGAGGCTGGGGAAAAGCCAGGGCTGGCGGAGCACCAGGCCTGCTGCGCCGGCGGCAGCCAGCACCACCAGGGACAGCACGGCCGCATACAGTGCGGCTGCGGGGCGGCTTTTGGTCAACCGTGAAGCGTCGGGCACTGGGCGCCTCCTCTGTTGCGGGTCCGGGGAATGTTCTGCACGGTCATTCGGCGACGATCAGGGCCTGGGGTGCGGCTTGTTTCATGCGGGTGGACAGCCACTCGAGCTGGGTTTTGGTCTCGCCCTCGCAGCGGGTGACCACCTCGAGCAGCTCCGCGTCGCGGAGCCCCTGGGCGGCCTGCTTGACGGCGGTCCAGGTGATGTCGACGAGGGATCCCAGCAGATAAAGGTCCTGCAGATCGCGCAGCAGTCCCACCGCCCCGAAACGGGTTTTGGACAGCCCATCGGCATGCAGCCGCTCCGGTTCGTCGTCTTTTTCAACCTCGCCGTAGCGTTCCACGATGGGCAGCAGGGCTTGCTCGTGATTTTCGCACTGATCGGCCAGTGATCGGCAGAGGAAGTACACGTCCGGTTCATCGCCGTGGCCGTCGGCCACTTGCCGGAAGGACTCTGCCAGGGTGTGTTCGGAGCGGTGCAGCAGGCCGAGGTAGATGGGGAGCTTCATGACCTCACCTCGTCCCGGGGCGCCGCCGGCGGTTCTGTGGGGGCGATTGTCTCGCTCACCTCACCGGCTGCGCCGCCCACCGTCGCCAGGACGCGGCCGGCCCGGGCGGGACGGGACGCCGTGGTGGTGGGGGCGGGCGCCGGACCGGTGGCATCGGCGACTTTGGTGACACGCACCGCGGCGGTCTTGTAGACGGGCTGCTTGGACACCGGGTCCCACTCCGTCAGGGTCAGCTCGTTAGCCGCGCGCGGGCGTTGTTGCGGATCGGCCTCGGCTGGATCCGCAGCGTCCCAGTACCCGTAGTGGAAGGGAGCAAAGACGGTTCCGGTACGGATGTTGGCTATCCGCACGGGGGCGAAGAGGTGCCCGCGGCGGGACTCGACGCGGATCATGTCCCCCTCGCCCAGGCCCAGCGCCCCGGCGTCGCTCTCCGCCATTTCCACCCACATGGCCGGGGCGGCATCATGCAGCTGCGGGGAGCGGCCGGTCTTGGTGCGGGTGTGGAAATGGTAGGCCGTCCTGCCTGTGGTGTAGCGGAAGGGGTATTCGCCGTCGGGGGTTTCGTGCGCCCCCTGGTACTGCGCCGTTTTGAAGATGGCGCGTCCGTTCGGCGCCATTGCCTTGTAGGCCTGCTCCCCCACGGTGGCTCCGGTGGCGAGGTCGTGCCCGTAATCTTCGGCGGCATCAGCTTGGGTGGGAAAGACCCCGTCGCCGTACAAGCGGTCCGTCCCGTTGGGGTGTTTCTCGTTGACCGGCCAGGGGATGCCGCTTCCGCCGCGCAGCCGCTCGTAGCTGAGGCCGGTGTAGTCGCACAGGCGGCCTTTGCTGCATTCGCGCCAGGCGTTGAAGCCGTCCTCCGGGCCCTCCCAGTCCAGCAGCGGACGGCCAGACTTGGTGCGGAAGTCCATGCGCCGTGAATAATCCAGGAAGATCCGGAGGTCGCTCCGGGCCTGGCCGGGCGGCTCCACCGCTTGCTCGGACAGGTGGACAGTGCGGTTGACGTTGGTGAACGTCCCGGTCTTTTCACCCCAGGCGGCGGCCGGCAGGACTACGTCCGCATACTGCGTTGTCTCGGTCAGGTAGAGGTCCTGCACCACCAGGAACAGCTCGGGCTTGGCCAGGATCTCGCGGATCCGGGGCAGCTGGGGCATGGACACCGCCGGGTTGGTGGCCGAAATCCACAGGAACTTGATGGAACCCTGTTCGGCATAACGGAAGATCTGTGCTGCGTGGGTGGGCGGGGCCCAGTGCGGGATGACCAGTTCGTCCACGTCCCACAGTTCGGCAAGCTGTTTGATGTGCTGTGGGTTCTCCCAATTGCGGAAGCCCGGCAGATCGCCGTCGGCCCCTGCCTCGCGCGTGTTCTGTGCGGTGGGCTGCCCGTTCATCTGCAGGATCCCGCAGCCCGGCTTGCCGATCATGCCGCGCAGCAGGTGCAGGTTGTTGACCTGGCAGGACGAGGCGGTGGCCTGCGCGGACTGGTAGAAGCCCTGCAGCACCGTGGAGAGCACCCGCTGCGAGGTCCCGAAAATCCGGGCCGCCTCCACCACCGCGGCTGCGTCCACCCCGCACTCGGCGGCCACCGCCTCCGGCGTCCACGGCTCAATCTTGTCCGCCAGATCCTCGAAGCGGAGGGTGTGGGCGGCGATGTACTCCTCATCGATCCACCCGTTCCGGATCACCTCGCGGATCAGGCCGTGCATCAGGGCCAGATTGGTGCCCGGCCGGACGGGCAGGTGAACGTCTGCATGCCGGGCCACTTCCGTGGAGCGCGGATCCACACACACCACCATCGGCCTATTGGGCCCGGCAATCCGGTCCAGGACCCGGGCCCACAGCACGGTCTGGGTCTCGGCCATGTTGTGGCCGTAAAGGAAGATGGCGTCGCATTCGTCGATGTCGGTGTAGCTGCCGGGCTGACCGTCCGAGCCGAAGGACTCCTTCATCGCCGCCGCTGCGGTGGCCGTGCACAGCCTGGTGTTGCCGTCCATGTGGGGGGTGCCGAGCCCGGCCTTGCCGATGATGCCCAAGGCGTAGTACTCCTCCAGGAACAGCTGGCCGGAGGTGTAGAAGCCGTGGCTCAGCGGCCCCTTCTCTTCCAGCAATGCCTTGCTGCGCGAGACAATCCGGTCCATCGCGGTGTCCCAGTCAGTCTCCACGAGCTCACCGTTTTCGCGGATCAGGGGCTGGGTCAGCCGGTCCTTGTTGCTCACCCCCTGCCAGGAGGCGAAAAGCCCTTTGGGACCCAGACGGCCGTGGTTGACGATGTCCATCGCCCGGCCCCGGACACCCACCATCGTGCCGTCCTTGACCGCGATGTCGATTCCGCAGCCGTTGCTGCACAGCACGCAAGCCGACTGCACCCAGCGGTCCACGTCCTGCTCGCTCAGCCCCTTCGCAAGGACCTGGTCCACCCGGACCGGCCACCGGTCCCCCTGCGCGAATGGTGTTCGAGTCCCCCAAATGTCAGCAATCCGGTCCACCATGGCCGTTTTCCTTTCGTCCGGGACAGCTTTGTCCGAGTTCCGCCGTACTGCTGGATGACGGGTTGAAAGTACTGTTTATGCAGGTCAGCCGTGAGGTCATCCTTAGATCGACAGTAGCCTTACTATTCCGGCGAGTAAAGCGCCGCCATGTCCCACGTGACTGGCGGCGGCGGAAGGTTACGTGGGCGTTCTGTTCATGCGCGCAGGGCAAGCAGTAGGCTTCTCGAGTACTGACCTGTTGGGGCGGGGCTGGGGGAAGACGATGTTGTTTGAGTGGATAGCGCGCTATTTTCGGACGCTGGGGCCGAGGGGCCGGACGGTGATGTTCCAGCTTCCGCTGTCCATCACCATGCTGCTGGTGGTGGTCCTGGCCGCGATTCTGCATCCTGCTTTCGAGTGGACCGAGCCCTTCCTGTACACCTTGCTGGGCCATCTCCTCCTGCTGGCTGTCTGCGCCCTGGTGCCGTGGGAACGGCTTCCGGAGCGGGCAACGCTCAGCATCCCGATGCTGGACTGCCTTGCCATTGGGCTGACCCGCGAAGCAGGCGACCAATATTTGTCGGTCCTGGGCTTCCTCCTGGTCTTCCCGGTGGTCTGGCTGTCCTACGGGCCGCAGCGCAGCGGGGTAATCATCGCCGTACTGGCTTCCTTCGTGAGCGTCGCACTGCCGCCGGCGATCCTCGGCACGGGCTACACAAGCGCCTCCTTTATCCGCATCGTGCTCCTTCCTGTGGTCCTGGGAGCGATGGCACTCACCACCTACGGAGTGGCCAAGGCCCTCCGCCAGCAGCGGCTCCGGCTTGAGAACCAGGAAGCCGAGGTCCGGCGGCTGCTGGCGGCCAGCGAAAACCGCGAGCAGCTCCTGGGCACTGTTATGGATACCGTCAGCGTGGCTGTCTGCGCCCTCGACGACAAAGGCAGGACCATCCTCACCAACCAGCATCCGGGAAGCGGCCCCGCCGGCACGATCTTCATGGATACGCCGGCAGACGGGGGCGCGGGCCTTCCGGTCTATGGCATCGACCGCAAACAGCCCCTTCCCCCGGAGCGGCATCCGCGCCTCCGCGCCGCCCGGGGTGAGCCCTTCACCGACGAACTGGTATGGGTCGGCAGTGGGACCGGTCAGCGTGCGTACTCAGCCACCTGCAGGCTGATCACCACGGCGGAGGGCCGGCATTCCGGTGCCGTCATGGCCTTAACCGACGTCACTGCGCTGGTGGAGGCCCTCTCTGCCAAGGACCAATTTGTCGCAAATGTTTCCCATGAACTTCGAACGCCGCTGACGTCGATCCTGGGCTACCTGGCCCTGGCGCTGGATGAAGGCCTCGATCCCGACGTCGAACATTCCCTGGGGGTTGCCAAACGCAACGCCGAACGCCTGCTGACCCTGGTGGGCGACCTGCTCAGCACTGCCTCCGGCACCGTGACCATCACTCCCCGCCCCGCCGACCTCGCCGAGGTTGCCGCCCAGAGGGTGGAGGCCGCACAGTCGCGGGCCAAGTCCGGCGGCGTGACGTTGAATCTGCAGACGGACGGTCCGGCCACGGGATGCTTCGATCCCGACCGGATGGGCCAGGCCATCGACAATCTGGTGTCCAATGCCATCAAGTACACGTTGGCAGGCGGTACTGTCACAGTCCGCGTCAGCACCAGCGGAGAGAACCTCACCTGCGAGGTGGCCGATACCGGAGTCGGGATGACAGAAGAGGACCTGGCCCAGGCCTTCACCCGCTTCTTCCGCACGGCCAAAGCCCACTCTTCCGCCATTCCCGGTGCCGGCCTGGGACTCGCGATCACCAGGACCATCATCGAAAACCACCGGGGAAGCATCACCCTCAGCAGCACCCACGGAAAAGGGACCACCGCAACGATTACCCTTCCGGATGCGGATGCGGTGGCCCGGCCCTTGGTTTCATCCGAGCCCGGAGCAGGTTTGAGCAATTCTTGAGCGAGTCTTGACCGTATGCGCGCTGGCCCTTGAGGAATTCAGTGCACAGTATTCCGTGTAAGGCCTGAAGCGCGGCGCAACTGCAACTGGGATCTGGGCCCGGTAGCGCCAGGGCCTTGATTCGGGAACAACCGAAGGTCTTAGCGCTTGGCGGTGTCTAGAAGCTGGCACCGCCAAGCGGATCTTCCACCCACGGGCTCCGCAGCGGCCTCAATCAGCTGCAGTCATCCAACGGGATCATGCGGAGGCCCGGCTGGTGCAAACCATGTTTAGTCCCCGGTGAGCTCCGCGTGGAGTTTCTGCACACGGGCGTTGATGTCGTCCCGGACCAGGCGCATGCGCTCCATTCCCTCGATCCCGCGCTCGGAGGGCTCGTCCGTTTCCCAGACCTCGAAGCGCTTGCCTTCAACCGGTTCAAGCTTGGCCTCGGTGCCCAGCACGATGACAGCGTCCACGGTGTCCAGGACTTCGTCAGTGACCGGTTTAGGGTATTCACCGGTGACGTCGACGCCCAGTTCGGTCAGGGACTCCACTGCCTGCGGGTTCAGGTCCTTGGCCGGCTTAGTACCGGCGGAATAGACAGCAATGGCGTCTCCGGCAAGGTCTCGCATGAGGCCGGCGGCGAGTTGGGATTTGCCGCCGTTTTTGCTGCAGACGAACAGCACTGACGGAGTCTTTTTCTGGGTCATGGGTGGCATGTTTCCTTTTCGGGTGAGATGGCGGGTTAGTTGTTGATGCCGGAGCGGCCGTGGGCCAAGCCTGTGGGGAAGCCGACCAGCACCGGTTCTGGTGCAGCGCAGCAACCGGACTGTGCATCCGCGGAGGCGCCGGCTGCCGAGGCGGTGGCGGGGGCGTCGCAGCTGGTGCCGGCGTCGGTGGAGCAGACCCCGGTTTCCGGAAGTTCAAGGTGCACGGTGTCGGCGGATTCGTGGTCACCGGCAAGGGCGGCGGCGACGGAGCGGACCTGTTCGTAGCCGGTGGCGAGCAGGAAGGTGGGAGCCCGGCCGTAGGACTTCATCCCAACAATGTAGAAGTCTTTGTCCGGGTGGGCCAGGAGCTTGGCACCGTGCGGCGGGACAGTGCCGCAGGAGTGGAACTCCGGGTCGATGAGCGGGCCCAGTTGCATCGGAGCTTCGACGGCGGGGTCCAGGTTCAGGCGGAGCTCGCCCAGGATGTCCAGGTCAGGCCTGAAGCCCGTGCAAGGGACCACGACGTCGGCCTCAAGGGTGCGGCCGTCGACCGCACCAACGGTGACGGATGAGTCCAGGGATTTGATCGAGCTGATACCGAAACCGGTGTGCAGCTCGATCTTTCCGGCCGCGACCAGCCGGCGCACCCGGCCGCCGAGCTGCCCGCGGGCGGGCAGTCCGTCGAGGTCTCCTCCGCCGTAGACTTTGTCCGCACTTGCCCCCCGGACGGCCCACAGGATCTGGGTGTCCGGCTCTTCCCTGGCGAGGTCAGCGAGGTTGATCAGCATGGTGGCGGCCGAATGGCCCGCACCAACCACCAGGACACGGCGGCCGGCAAAGGCGGCCCGGTCGCGGCGGGTGACGTCGGGCAGCGGCGCAGAGATCCGGTCCCCTGCTGCCTGTTCGCCGATGGCAGGCAGGCCCGAGGTGCCCACCGGGTTACGGGTGGACCAGGTGCCGGAGGCGTCGATGACTGCTGCGACGGTGTGGTCCCGGGTTTCGCCGTCACTGTGTTCGATCCGCACCACGAAAGGCGTGGTATCGCGGCCCTTGATGTGGGTCTTGTCCAGGCCCTGCCGGGTGACGGCCGTGACGCGGGCGCCAGCCTGCAGGCGGGAAGAAATCTGAGGCAGCGCGGCCAGGGGTGCCAGGTAGTTGTCGACCAGCTCCCCGCCGTAGGGAAGCGCGGTGGGGCGGGGTGCTTCCCAACCGGCGGCCTCGAGGAGGCGGACGGCGGCGGCGTCGGTGTTGAACCGCCACGGTGAGAAAAGGCGGATGTGACGCCAGTGCTCGATGGCCGCGCCCGCCGTCGTGCCGGCTTCAAAGATCAGCGGTTCCAGGCCCCGTTCGAGGAGGTGGGCGGCCGCGGCCAGGCCCACAGGGCCGGCGCCGATCACGGCAACCGGGAGGTTCTTCGCTGAATCCAAGGTGTCCTCTTTCATCCGTAACGGTGGTCCGGTTCAGTTAGCGGCGGGGTTGCCCAACTAGGTAGCAGTAGGTGTCGTTTTGAGGCCCCAAAACGACAGTTACTGCTACCTAGTTGGGTGGGAGGGGTTAGCAGCAGCCCTCGTCGTCGCGGCAACCTGAGTCGCCGCAGCATCCGTTGGTCATGAGGCTCACCCCCTCCCCTGTTTCGGTTTAGGCGCGGGTCACTCTCGACAACGGCACGGCTACTTGGCGGCCGGGATCAGGGAGTCGATGAGGCCCTCGATGCGGGTCTTGATCTCGTCACGGATGGGGCGGACGGACTCGACGCCCTTCCCGGCCGGGTCCTCCAGGACCCAGTCCTCGTAGCGCTTGCCGGGAAAGTAGGGGCACTCATCGCCACAGCCCATGGTGATGACCACGTCAGACTCTTTGACGGCCTCCGTGGTGAGGACCTTCGGAACCTCCAAGGACATGTCGATACCCAGCTCTGCCATGGCTTCCACGGCGGCGGGATTGATCTTGTCCGCCGGCTGGGACCCGGCGGACCGGACCTCGATCCGGCCCTTGCCGAGGGTGGCGAGGAACGCGGCGGCCATCTGGGAACGGCCCGCGTTGTGGACGCAGACGAACAACACGGAGGGCTTCTTGGCGGTTTCGGTGCTCACGGGTCTCTCCTGGTATCGGTGGCGGTGGACTGTAGCCAGACAGCTCCCCACACCGAACATTGATGTTGATCGATATAGCGAGTATCTGGCCATACATTGATGAATGTCAATCTATGTTTTTTGAAAGCCGCTTGAAGGCTTCAGGCGGCGGTGACGCGTGGAGCAAGGTCGGTGACGCGACGGGCGATGTCCTCGAAAGTCGTATCAAACGCTTCGTCGGTGCCCAAGCGCAGGGGATCGGGAATGGACCAGTGGATCCCGCCCAGTCCGGCCAGTTCCTCGTGGGCGCTGTCGCATACTGTGACCACGAAGTCCGCGGCTCCCGCGACCTCATCCAGGGAGCGCGGGGCCTGGCTGGGGAGGTCCAGTCCGTGGCGGCGGGCAGCCTCCACAGCTCCGGGAGCGATGTGCTCCGCCGGGTGCGTCCCGGCAGAGATTGACGGGATACTGCTGGCGTGTCGCCACAGCGCCGCAGCCAGTTGGGAACGTGCACTGTTGCGGGTGCAGACGAACAGGACACGCTCCGCGCTCTGCACCGCACCCGGCACGAGTCCATCCAGTGCGCCCGCCGCCAGTCGGAGGTAGCTGCGGCGCTTATCCCCCTCAGAGCGGTGCCTGGTGGCCAGTCCAGCATCCTCGAGTGTCCGCAAGTGGTGCGCGAGCAGGTTGGAGGACATGCCCAGCTCCGCCTGCAGCTCCGTAGGGGAAAAGTCGCCCAGGGTCAGCAGATCCACAATGCGCAGGCGCGCCGGATCGGCAAGGGCAGCATGTCTCGCCACGCGCGCTTCAAAGCTGGAAGCCGACTCAATATTCATTGATTCAATTTTGACTGAGGTAATTTCGTGCGTCAAGCTTAAATCATGACTTCACACCAACCAGCCCTGTGGCGCCGTGCCGTCGCAGAGCTGCTAGGCACCGCCTTGCTCGTTGCCATCGTCGTCGGCTCCGGGATCGCCGCCCAGCAGCTCTCGCCCAACGACATCGGCCTGCAGTTGCTCCAGAACAGCACGGCCACGGTTCTTGGCTTGACGGTGCTGATCCTGGTGTTCGGCCCGGTCAGCGGCGCACACTTCAACCCCGTGGTGTCCTTGGCCGACTGGTTCCTGGGCCGGCGCACGCGCTCGGGCCTGACCCTGCCGGAGGTTGGCGTCTATGCAGCAGCCCAGGCTGCCGGGGCCGTCGGCGGCAGCATGCTCGCGAACGCGATGTTCGACGTCGGGACCTCCATTTCCGTCAAGGACCGGGCAACTGCAGGGCATCTTTTAAGTGAGGTGGTGGCCACCGCGGGCCTCATCCTGCTGATCTTTGCCCTCGCGGCCACCAACCGGGGCGCCCTCGCCGCACCCGCAGTCGGCGCCTACATCGGAGCCGCCTACTGGTTCACCTCGTCAACCTCGTTCGCCAACCCCGCGGTGACGGTGGGCCGCATCTTCAGCGACACCTTCGCCGGCATAGCCCCGGGCTCAGTTCCCCCGTTCGTGATCGCCCAGCTGGTGGGCGCCGCCATTGGCCTGGGCCTGCTGCTCCTGCTGTTCCCCACCGCCGCGCACGCCGCCGACGACGTCGTCATTCCACACGGCAGCCAGGCCGGCAAGCCCCAGGCGTAGGGCCACACAGCCCTATATTGATGAATGTCGATACTGCGGCATAATGGGTGGATGACCTCACTGCCCGTGCTTGAACCGGCTGTCGACACCGCATGCTGCCCGCCGGCAGCGCCCGCACTGGGTGCTGCCGAAGCAGTAGGCACCGCCGCCGTGTTCAAAGCCCTGGCCGACCCCAACCGGCTGCGGCTCCTGTCCATCGTCAAGGCTGCGGAGAGCGGTGAGTCCTGCGTCTGCGACCTCACCGAACCGCTGGACCTTGGCCAGCCCACCGTGTCCCATCACCTGAAAATCCTGGTCGACGCCGGGCTGTTGCACCGCGAAAAACGTGGCACCTGGGCTTACTACTCGCTCGTCCCCGGCGCCCTCGAGCGTATCGGGGAACTGCTGGAGAGCCTGTGACACCAGCGGAGCCGGCGACGACGATCCGCTCCATGCGCCCGGAGGATTGGCCGGCGGTCCGAAGCATTTACCAGGAAGGGATCGATACCGGCCACGCCACATTCGAATCCGAGGCGCCCGACTGGGACAGGTTCAACCTTTCCCGGCTTCCCGGCCACCGGCTCGTCGCGGAAACTGCGGCTGGCTGGATCGTTGGCTGGGCGGCCGTCTCCCCCGTGTCGGCACGTCCCGTTTACTCCGGAGTCGTCGAACACTCCGTGTATGTTGCAGGCGAAGCACGTGGCCTCGGCGTGGGCACAGCCCTGCTGCAGGCTCTGGCCGCATCAACCGAAGCGGATGGGATCTGGACCATCCAGGCCAGCGTTTTCCCCGAGAATGAAGCAAGCCTCAAACTCCATCTCGCCAACGGCTACGTCATTGTGGGACGCCGTCAACGTATTGCGCACATGGGACACGGGCCCCTGAGCGGGCAATGGCGGGACACGATCCTGATTGAACGCCGCTCCCCCACTGCCTGAACCTGCCGGACAGGCTGACGGGGCGGGTGTCAGTTCAGCCTGCGCTGCGGGGCGCGAACATGATGACCGCGACTCCCAGCAGGCAGATCACTGATCCCGCGATATCCCAGCGGTCCGGGCGGAAGCCGTCGAAAACCATGCCCCAGGCCAGGGATCCGGCGACAAACACGCCTCCGTAGGCTGCCAGGATCCGGCCGAAGTGAGCGTCCGGTTGCAGCGTGGCCACGAAGCCGTAGATGCCCAGGGCCACCACGCCAAGGCCTGCCCACCACCATTGCCTGCCCTCGCGGACGGACTGCCACACGAGCCAGGCACCGCCGATTTCGGCCGCCGCAGCCAGGATGAACAAGAGGACAGATTTTGAAATACTCACGGACCAATCTTGGCAGGGCCTGAAGATCCCGCTTCCGCCGGGGCCGGGCAAAGACTAGCGTGCTGCGTCGTCGAGCAGTTGGCGGAACTGCGCCTCGCTGTTCAGCGTGAGCTTCTGTCCGTCAAGGAAGAAGGTGGGGGTCCCGCTTACGCCCAGGCTTTTTCCGTCGGCGATGTCCCTGCGGATCCGCTCCTTGGTTTCCTCGGCGGCTACGGCGGCGTCAAATTTCCCCATGTCCAGGCCGATCTCTTCGGCGAATGTCCTGAACAGGGCTGCCTGGGAGTCCTGCTTGTCGCCCCACTGCGGCTGGGTCTCGAAAAGCCTGGCTGCCATGGCGTCGTACCTGCCCTGCTGGGCGGCCGCCTCAACGGCGAGTGCGGCTACTCCGGAGTTCGCGTGGCCCGGCAGGGGGAAGTACCGGTGAATGAACGTAATCCTGTCTCCGTACTCCGCCTTGAGCTCCTGGACGAGCGGCTCGGCGGCACGGCAGGATTCGCATTCGAAGTCCAGGAACTCCACCAGTTGGGCTTTTTCAGTGACGGGGTTCGTGACGCGGTGGCTGTCCTCCCGGACCAACTGGGCATCGACGGCCTGGGGCGCAGCGGGAGACGGTTTGTTGGCAGCGGACACGGCGTACCGGACCAGGCCAGCAGCGACGAGCGCCGCGAGGATGGTCCAGATGGCAATGCGGACGTTCCGTGCGGTGGAAACAGCGCTCATCGATCAGCCGGCCTCGTCCCGAGGGTGAGGCTCACCGGCGCCGGCCCGGCAGCGGCCCGGCAGCCGGGGCAGCAGGCATCTTCCTGTTCTCCAACAACCGGAGTTTCCGCCGCGGCGGGGGTTTGTGTGGCTGCTGGTGCACAGCAGTCATCGCCGGCTTCGCCGTGACCGCTCGCGTCGCTGGCGTGGGGAACTGCACAACACGCCTCACCCCTCCACGCGCTGATACCTTCACGGACCGCGATTCCGGCAATAACCAGGGCGGCGCCGGCATCGGCCCACCACCACCCCAGGGTGCCGTTCAGGACCAGGCCGATCAGCAGGACGGCGGAAAGGTAGGTGCACAACAGGGTCTGTTTGGAATCGGCCACGGCTGTCCTTGAGCCCAGTTCACGGCCCGCGCGGCGCTGCGCCCAGGACAGCACGGGCATGGCGGCCAGGCTCAACGCGGCGATGACAATACCGGGAGTGGAGTGCTGGGCCTCTTCCCCTCCGGTCAGGGCGCGTACGGCGTCCGTGGCCACGAAGGCGGCCAGGGCGAAGAACGAGATGGCGATGATGCGCAGCGTCAGGTGCTCACGGCGTTCCGGATCCTTGGACGAGAACTGCCACGACAGAGCCAGTGCGGAACTGACCTCGATGACCGAGTCCAGCCCGAACCCGATCAACGCGGAAGAATCAGCCACGTTGCCGGCCCAGAGTGCCACCACCGCTTCAATGACGTTGTAGGTGATGGTTGCGGCGGCGAACAGCCGGATCCGGCGGTTCAGGACGTTGCGGCGTTCCACGGTGGAGGCTCCCGGCAGCGCGGTCATGCGAAGCACTTCCCGTCCGGGGCGCAGCAGGCAGGATCTACGGCCAGGACAACACCGATCAGGTCGCTGATCGCGTGCCCCAACCGCGCGTCGGCAAGCTCGTACCGGGTCCGACGCCCGTCCGGAACGGCCACCACCAGGCCGCAGCCGCGCAGGCAGGTCAGGTGATTGGACATGCTCTGCCGGGAGACGCCCAGGGAATCAGCCAAGTCGGAGGGGTAAGCCGGGGCGCCGGAGAGTGCCAAGAGAACCCGCGCGCGGGTAGGGTCCGAGACCGCATACCCGAAGCGGGCCAATACTGGCGCCTGCGTGAGTGTTTCCATGCCACCAAAGTACAAGATCGGCTGTATTCACGCAAAGCTGTATCGAGACGGCCCGGACATCGCAGCCCGCCAAGTCGGACCTCCTAAAAACTACTTTTCGGTACGCCTAACTTTCGGTTATCCTCGTATCAGAACGCCCCGATGATGAGGATTGCCATGGCCGCACCCACTCTTGAACTCCGCCCCGCACCCCGCAAGGTGTGGTCCCGGCTCCTGCTGCTTGGCCCTGCCTTCGTCGCCGCGATCGCATATGTGGATCCCGGAAACGTCGCTGCGAACCTCACCGCTGGAGCCAACTACGGTTACCTGCTGGTGTGGGTCCTGGTGGTGGCCAACGCCATGGCCGTACTCGTCCAATACCAGTCGGCCAAGCTGGGCCTGGCCACGGGCATGAGCCTTCCAGAAATAATGGGCAAGCGGCTGGGCACCAAGCGTCGGCGCCTGTACTGGGTGCAGGCCGAAATCGTTGCCGGTGCTACCGACATGGCCGAGGTCATCGGCGGCGCCGTAGCTTTGAACCTGTTGTTCGGGCTGCCACTGCTGGCCGGCGGGGTGATCATCGGCGTGGCATCGATGCTGCTGCTGGCGCTCCAGTCCCAACGGGGCCAGCGGTCCTTCGAGTACGCAATCCTGGTGCTGTTGGGCGTCATCGCCGTCGGATTCATGACCGGACTGTTCGTCAACCCGCCCGACGGCGGAAGTGCTTTGGGCGGTCTGTTGCCCCGTTTTGAAGGTACTGACACCGTCCTGCTCGCGGCCAGCATGCTCGGCGCCACCGTTATGCCGCACGCGATCTACCTGCACTCCGCCCTGGCCCGGGACCGGCACGGTTTCTCAGAAGACGCCGCCGTCCGGACACGGCTGATCCGTGCCACCCGGTTCGACGTGGTCGGTGCCCTGCTGCTGGCGGGGGTGGTGAACATTTCGATGCTGCTGCTGGCCGCGTCCAGCCTGCGCGGCATCGAGGGAACCGACACCATCGCCGGCGCCCACGCTGCTGTCACGTCCGCGCTTGGCCCCGCCGTCGGTATCATTTTCGCCATCGGCCTCCTGGCCTCGGGCCTGGCCTCGACGTCCGTGGGCTGCTACGCGGGTGCCACCATCATGGGCGGGCTGCTGAAGGTCCGCATCCCCCTGCTCACCCGCCGTATCATCACGCTGATTCCGGCCTTGATCATCCTGGGAGCCGGGATTGAGCCCACCCTTGCTTTGGTGCTCAGCCAGGTGCTGCTCAGCTTCGGTATCCCGTTTGCCTTGATCCCGCTTATCCGTTTGACCGGCAAACGGGAGGTCATGGGCATCCATACGGACTCCAAAGCCCTGAAGATCGCCGGGTGGACCAGCGCCACGCTGATCGTGGGCCTGAACATTGTCCTCATTACCCTCACGCTCACCGGCCAGTCCTGAGCCGGCGCACATGTACCGGCCCCAGGCCACCGCAGTAATGCCCTGCTGAAAAGTCGAGTACCGGTTACTCGGGCGTTCCCTCTCCCCCACCCCGTATCGTGCAGCAAGAGATATCCTCGGGGACCGCTGCTGACGGGAGCAGGTTGTGGGAATTGAGCTGCGCCTGAAGCGGGCGCCCCACTTAGCGGGGGCCGGTGACGGCAGCAACGGAACGGCGCGGTTCCACAGCCGGTCAGCGGCCCCGCCCAGGCTCGGCGTTCTTTTGGACCTGCGTGCCAACACTGACGAGGCCTCCCTGCAACTCCTCGCCCTGGCCGCAACATCCGCCCTGTCGGAGCTGGCCGGATGCACCCTGGACTGTGCCGTGACACTGGTACGCCCACGCCATGCGGCCTTGACGGCAGGCACCAGCAGCGGCGCCACCTTCCTGGCACAATCCGATCAAAGCCGAGGGGACGGACCGGTATCCCACGCCCTCGCCGGGCATCTGGCGCTCATGGCCAACAGCTACTCGGCCGATCCGCGGTGGCCTTCGTACTGGCGCCCTCTGGGCGAGGCCGGCTACAGGTCGCTCCTGTCCGTGCCGCTGCAGCTTCACGCGGACAGCCTGGCAACCCTGACGCTTCTGGCCCCGCAGGACAACGCCTTCACCCCCTGCGTTATTGTCGCGGCCGGCGCCTTCAGCAAACTGGCAGCAGGCAGCTACCTTTCGGCAGCTGAGTTGCGGGCAGCACTGGCCAGGGCCGAACAACTCGAGGCGGCCCTGCAGGGCCGTACCTCGATCGACGTCGCCTGCGGGGTGATCATGGGACAAAACCGGTGCTCCTACGACGACGCTTTCCACATCCTTGCCCAAGCCTCCAGCCACCGGAACGTCAAAGCCCGCGTCGTAGCGGAAACCATGCTGCGGGAACTGCCGGGCGGCCTGCCCTCAACGCATTTCAAGGAATGAAGCGCGGCCGTTTGATGTCGCGCGGGCTCTAGCCGGCACATTACGACGACGGCACGCGCCGCTGCTGATCAGCTCCACCTGATCGAATCCGCGTGGGTTCGCGTCCAGGAACCGCAGCAGGGCTTCGCAGGCCAGCGAAACGGGGGGCGGGCGAGGCGACGCCGAAGGTGGCCGTAAGGATGGTTCCCACCCCTGGTGTGGAGCGGACTTCGAGGGCGCCTCCGGCCTGCTGGATGGTGTCCCCCAGGATCCGCAAGCCAAAGTGGCCCTCGGGCCGGGGCACGCTCGGGTTGAAGCCACAGCCGTTGTCCGAAACCGTGATCTGGGTGATCTGGCCGGCCTGCCGGATCCGGATCGTCACGGACTTCGCCGAAGAATGTTTGGCCGCGTTAACCAGGGCCTCACGCGCCACCCGGTACACAAGCACGGCTCGGTCCCGGTCCAGGACAAGCTTGTCCGGGATATCAACGGTCAGCCTGATGCCGCGCTCCACGAGGGGCGCCTCCAGCCTCGTGAGGGATGCCTTCAGCCCGAGCTCATCGAGGTCCGGAGGATAGAGCTCACTGGTCATGGCACGGAGGGTGCGGATGTTCTCCTGCAGCATGGTGCGCGCTTTTGAGAACACGGGACCTTGCTCAGCCGGGCCGCGTCCCTCGACCGATTCCAATGCATACGCGAGCCCGGACAAGTCCTGGATCACCTCGTCATGAAGTTCGCTGGCGATCTGCCGGCGCTCGTGGTCCGATGCTTCGATCGCAAGATGCAGCATGGAGTTGCGTGCGGCCTGGTGGACCTGAATCCTGCGGGCCAGCCGCACTGCCGGGATCAGCTGCGCCACCTGGAGGATGGCCAATGACAAGAGCATCGGTGGGATCATCCCCATCAGGACTTCCTCCTGTTCGCGTCGAACTCCCTCGCCCGGCGAGTAAGTTTCGAAGATCATTGGCGCTCCGCTTTGGGAGGCCGCACGTGCGTAGACCTCCACGAGTTCGCCGGCGCCGGCTTCATACGCATTCTCTTCAGCGTCCTGGGGTTCCAACGTGGCCGTGGCCGGCCCGCCGTCGAGCAGCCTTCGAGCCCATTCCTCTTGCTCGAACACCTGCCCTATGAGTGATTCGGCGTCCGAGTAGATCACCTGGCCGTGCTCGTCCCACACCTTGATCCTCGTTACGCCGCTCTCCGCCAGCCACGGCTCGAGCCGCTGATCCAGCAGTTGCAGTGCGGCAGGATCATGGGCAATGAGCTGGTCCGTTATCAAGGGCCCCACCACCCGGTCGGCCAAACGCTGGGTGACGTCCCTGGCGTTGTCCAAAGCGTGCCTTTCGGCAGCGGCCCGGATCCAGAAGGCAACGGGGGTGGCTACGAGGACAAGTGCTATGAAGCCTGCGGTAAGAAAACGCGCAACAGCAGCCCTGACCTCACGCCGCTCGGCGCTTCCAGCACCAACGCGGGCCGGAGAGGCCTCCCCGGAGTTTTGTCCTGGCATGGCGGGCCTTCTGGGCTACGCCGAAAGTCCCGGTGCCTGCGCCCCCATGCTGCCCAAGCCGGCAAGGAGGGACGGGTGCACAATCAGATTGCCGGGACGGGCGTGCCTCAAGGTGTCCAGCATGATTGCCAGGGCGCCGTCCTTCGGAAGGAATGCACACACCCCCATGCCGGCGGCCTCACGCAGGGCTTCCTGTGACGGGTTGCCTGTCAGCATGACGATCCTGGCGTCGGGGGCTTCAGCGAGAATGCGTTCGGACGCCGTAAGCCCCGAACCGTCAGCCAGGTGCAGGTCCATAATGACGACGTCGGGCTGCAGTTCATGGAACATGCTCACCGCTGATGCCACTGACTTGGCCGCTCCCACACTCGCGAGGTCCGGCTCCCGGTCCAGCGCTCCGGCCAGCAGGTCCGAAAACGTGGTGTGATCGTCAGCGATCAGGATCCGCATGCGTTCCGTTTCCTGCCGGGCGGCTGCGGGGGCAGGGTCGCGGCTTTCCTTGACCACATGAATGGGGCCCCGGACTTCCGCCGGTCCTGACGCTGCCGCGGTGTTTGACAGGAGCCTGGCCTGTGCCTCCCTCAGCAAAGGACCGGGGGCGCAGCCCAGTTCCTCATCCATGACCCTCCGGCAGCGGTCGTACGTCCGCAGGGCTTCGGTGTTCTCCCCATTGCGTTCCAGTCCAAGAATCAGGGCCGTCCATGCCCGCTCGTTGAGGGGATCTTCCTTCACCGCCGCGTTGCTGAAGGTCATCGCCTTGGCAACGTCACCGACAGTAAGAGCCGCTTCTGCAGCCAGCACGCGGGCAACGTTAACCTGGTCCGCATGCAAGGCCCGCTCTTGCTCGGCCCAGGCCGGCAGCAGTTCGTCCCCGAGCAGCGGAGCCGAAGCCAGCTCAAGTGCATTGGTGAGCAAGGCGAGCGCCTCGCGCGGTTCGGCCTGGCTGGCCATTTTTGTCAGAGTCTCAAAGCGGTCCAGATCCAGTTCCACGAGCGAGCGGTCGATGGCGTAGCCGCCTGTGACTGTCCGCAGGGGGCCCGTCCGGCCGGCGCCGGGCTGCAGGTGGCGTCGAAGCACGCTGACGTAGCTTTCGAGGGTTGGCAGTGCAACAGCGGGATGATTGCCGTCCCAGAGCAAATCCATAATGCGGGTCTTGGACACGGCCGTGCCAAAGCTCAACAAGAGGATTTCGAGCACCTGACGGGGCTTGGGTCCGCCGAGGTCCTTGGCAGTCAGTTCCTTGCCCCCACAGCGGATCGTCAGCGGGCCGAAAACCGAAATCTGAAGCGCCGGCATCTGCGGCGACACTGCAGAAAGCGGGGCTACAGAAAGGGTACGGGCATCGGCCGCTCTCTTCGCCAGTTCCAGAGTAATCACGAAGGTCTCCCCCAAATACAAATAGGTCAATGCGTGAGTCCCATTGAAAAGGGTGGGCAAACACCCGGACAACAGTGTTGAGTACTCAGTTCTTGGAGTACCCATACTTGGGTTTTGCGGCCCCTACGCACAGCCGGTTTTGCCACCCCACGCCGTGACCTGAAGGAAGAAACCGGCGGGGAAGCGTTTCCGCTGGTTAGCCCAACGATTTGATGCTCGTGGGGATGTTGGGAAAAACCTAGGTAGCCTCTTGGGAGCGCGATGGGCAGAGCCAAAGCTTTCCCCAACCGGCCTACCCTATTTTTCCTTGTATGGGCACACTGGCGGTTTGTGACGACAGCTCTGGTGCCGGCGCCGATGGGAGGGGAATCCAGATGAACGTATCCACCAGGGCTTTCCTCAATCTCCCTTCGATGATGGGCAATCTGTCACTGGCTGGTGGTTGGCAGCGGCTGCGGGCAGGACTGCGTACTGTCCGCTTTCGCGTTCTTGCCACTGTCCTGGCTTTCCTGGCGGCGGGCCTGCTGGTTGCCGGCATCACCACGCTTGCCCTTGACTTGCGTAGCCTCAACAGCCGGGTCAGCGAGGATCTCCTGCTCCAGTCCGAGCGGCTCCAGACCATCGCGGAACAGGATGTTCCGGGCGGCGGCCCCTTCAGCTCCCTGGAAGTACTGTTCACCGTCTTCCTCCAGGGCGACACCCCGGGCCGGTATGACTCCGTGATGGCCACCATCAACGGCGGCAATACATTCCTGCCCGCGGGAGGCCAGCCAACAGATCTCGCAGCTTCCGCAGTGCTGGAGACTGTCCGCGCGGAGCACCGGGAAGGACGCACCGTGTTCCATGACATGACCCTGGACGGCCGGCAGGTGCGTTTGGCCATCACCTCAGTATCGATCGGTGACGGAACGGCGGGCGGGCTTTTGGTGGCAGCCAATGAAATTGGGCGGCAGCGGGAGCAGGCCATCGGGTCCTTCGGAACTTTCGTGCTGGTCTCGCTGGCCACCCTGCTGCTGGCAGGCGCCGTGGGCTACATCATCACGGGCCGGTTGTTTGTTCCCGTCCGGCGCCTGCGCCAAGCCACTGGATCCATCACCTTTGACGATCTGAGCAGCAGGGTCCAGGTCCCGGCCGGAGATGACGACGTCTCGCAACTGGCCACCGACTTCAACCGCATGCTCGACAGGCTGGAAACGGGCATCGCCGACCAGCGCCGGTTTGTGGATGATGCCAGCCATGAACTCCGGACACCCCTGACCATCATCGGCGGCCACCTCCAGCTGCTTTCGGCGGCAGACCCGCAGGACGTCGCCGAAACCCAGGTCCTGCTCCTGGAAGAACTGGACAGAATGCAATCCCTGGTGGATGAGCTCCTCCTGCTCGCGCGCAGCGGGCGTCCGGATTTCCTCAGGCCGGACTGGATCGACATCGACTCCTTCCTGCAGGCTGCGATGAACAGGATCAAGGTCCTGGCTGACCGGCAGTGGCGGATCGACGCCATGCCCGGGGGCCGCATCCGCGCAGACCGACACCGCCTCACCCAGGCGGTGGAACAGCTGGCAGCGAATGCTGTGCAGTCAACGCGGCCGCACGATGTGATTTCCCTTGGTGCAGCATGGACCGGAACGCCGGACGGCACGGCACTGCCGGGACAAACCGGATCTTCCGGAGCGGGCCTGGACATCTGGGTGGCGGACACAGGGTGCGGCATCAGCCCAGCAGACCAGGAACGGATCTTCGACCGCTTCGCCAGGGCGGGAGTTTCCCGCGGCACGGAAGGATCGGGGCTGGGCCTGCCCATCGTCAAGGCCATCGCCGAAGCACACAGCGGCGCGCTTCGGGTTACTTCACGGATCAATGAGGGCAGCCGGTTTGTCCTTTCACTGCCAGGAAGAATGACATGCCAAGGATCCTGATCGCCGACGACGAACCACGGATCGCGAGCTTCATCACCAAGGGCCTCACAGCCGCAGGTTTCACCACCACTTCCGTGGAGGACGGCATCCGGGCGCTGGACTACGGCAGCTCCGGGGAGTTCGACCTTCTCATTTTGGATATCGGCATGCCCAGGATGGACGGGCTGGCTGTGCTTGCGGCATTGCGGTCAATGCGCTGCGAGGTTCCAGTGATAGTGCTGACGGCCAAGGACTCACTCCAGGACACCCTTGCCGCGCTCGACGGCGGTGCGGACGACTATATGACCAAACCCTTCCGCTTCGAGGAGCTGCTTTCGCGGATCCGCCTGAGGCTGCGTGACGGCGCCGGCGCGCAGGCGCCGCCGGTCCCGGTACGCGGGGACATCAGCCTCGATGTCGACCTCCGCTGCGCAACCGTGCGGGGCCGGACGGTGCCGCTGTCCGCCAGGGAATTCGCCATGGCCCGGGCGTTTGTGGAGAACGAGGGCAAACTGCTCACAAGGGAACAGCTGCTCAGCCGGGTATGGGGATACGACTTTGACGGGTCCTCCAACGTGGTGGACGTCTACGTGGGGTACCTGCGCAACAAGCTTGGCCCGGAAAAATTCCTGTCCGTCCGCGGTGCGGGATACCGCTTTGTAGCTGTCCCGGCTTCCCCTTCGCAGGCATCTTCGGCTGGATGAGAAGTCTCTCATAAACATCTCATCCCCCTCTCACGGGCCCCGGGCACAGTGGATGCACAACCAAAAGCGGATACACCACCAAGAAAGGCGAACCGATGAAGAAGTTCTGGTATCTTCCCGTTGCAGCTGTTATGGGCGCGGCGAGTCTCACGGTCTGGACCCAGGCCAACGCAGGCCCGCCCCCGGCTGTGTCGCCGGGCGTGGTGGTCGCGGACGTGAAGTCCGGCGACGACAAACCCAAACCCGAGGACCGGCCGGCGCAGCTGCCCGCCCCAAGCCCCAGCGCCAGCATCACAGCGGTTCCCGAGCCTGTGGCCGGTCAAACGCAGCTCGTGCCGGCCGAACCGCAGACTGTTCCACCCGTCGTCGTCGATGACAAAGGCGGCCTCCGGGCACCCGGCGTCTCGGACGACCCCGTCACCCACGACCTCGGCGACGACAAGGGCGGGCTCAGGGCACCTGGCGTCACCGACGACCCCGTCACCCACGACCTCGGCGACGACAAAGGCGGGCTCAGGGACGCAGGCGTTTCAGACGACGGCCCCAGCCATGACGCCGGCGACGACAAAGGTGGTCTTCGGGAAGGGGACGACGATTAGGGCAGCGACTGCCAGCACCTGACCGCCCGGCACAAGGTTTTCCCTAGAAGGCCATAACACCATGGCCTTGTTTCGCCGGCTCTACTGGGGAGCCGGCCCTACGGGGGGAACCGATTAAGGATGAAGGCTTTAACGCGCCAGTCACCGTCCATGCCACACCACAGGCCAAACCACGGGACCGCGAGCGCACGCCTGCGGTTCCTGGCGGCTTCCGGAGCGCTGGCTTTGGCGGCTTCCATGGGCCTGCCGCCTCTCCCTGCCAACGCCGTGCAAGCCCCACCAGGCGCGGGCTTCACCATCACACCTGCCGACTTGTCCTTCATCCTGAAGCAGATCAAGATCGCTGAAGCCCACGTTGCCAACACCACCTCCGCAACGGGGCCATGCGGTGCCCTGGTGGGAACCGGCCCCAACCAGCTGGCCAGCCCCCTGCTGTCCCACGGCCTCCGCACGGTGGATGGCAGCTGCAACAATCTCCAGCCCGGCCAGGAAAACTTTGGCGCCTCGGACCAGGTGTTCCCGCGCCTGGGCTCCAAGTCCTTCGGCGCCGCGGAAAGCGGATCCTTCGGCGGACCCCCGATGGCAACGGGCTACACCCAGAAATCCGGCAGCGTCTTCGATTCGCGGCCGCGCACCATCAGCAACCTCATCGCCGACCAGACCTCCACCAACCCGGCAGCTGTCACGGCCGCCGGATTCCCCGCGCGAAGCCAGGGCAACGAGGGCGTGGTGCCCTGCACCACGGACCCCGATCCGGACGCCGATCCCCCGGTGAAAGCCGCGCCGGACGGCTGCGTCCCCTCGCACAACACGTTGTTCATCCCCAACGTCACCACCGACGTCGGCCTCTCCCCGCCCTACAACTCCCTCTTCACACTGTTCGGGCAGTTCTTCGACCACGGCATCGACCAGACGGTCAAAGGCGGTGGCACCGTCTACGTTCCGCTCAAGGCCGATGACCCGCTGATCGCAGGCCCGGACCATGTCTTCGGCAACGCCGATGACCTCAACCCGCACATGCGCTTTATGGTCCTGACCCGGGGCCAGAACCAGCCGGGCCAGGACGGCGTCCTGGGAACCGCTGACGATGTCCAGGACGCGCTGAACACCAACTCGCCGTGGGTGGACCAGAGCCAGACCTACGCCTCGCACGCCTCCCACCACGTATTCCTGCGCGAGTACGTCAACAACTCCGCGGACCGGCCGGTGGCTACAGGCCGGATGCTGGGCGGCCCGGCGGGCACGCCCACGGAAGGCGGCATGGCCACCTGGGCCGATACCAAACGGCAGGCCCGGGAGCTGCTCGGAATACAGCTGCTGGACAGGGACGTCCTTAGCGTCCCCATGCTCGCCGCCGATCCCTACGGCAAGTTCATCCCCGGCCCTAAAAACGGTCTCCCGCAGTTCGTCACGAAGTCGGGCCTGGTGGAGGCGGACCGCACCGCGAACGACGGCCGCGGAACGCTGGTCCCGCAGGACGTGCTGTACTTCAACACCCCGTTCCTGACGGACATCGCCCACAATGCGGACCCGTCCCCGCAGGACTCCGACCACAACCCGGCCACCCCGCCGGCAGCGCCCACCCCCGACGGCGACAAGGCCGCCTCCGCGGATTTCGCCAGCCAGGCGCCGGGCACCTACGACGACGAAATGCTGGACGCGCACTTTATCGCCGGCGACGGCAGGGTGAACGAGAACATCGGCCTGACCGCCATCCACCAGGTGTTCCACTCCGAGCATGACCGCCTGGTGGGGGACATCAAGCGGGTCCTCGCCAATGACACCTCGGCCAGGGGCACCGCAGCCCTTGCCGAGTGGAAGCTGGCGGCGGGCGCCGGGGGCTGGAACGGCGAGCGGCTGTTCCAGGCCGCACGGTTCATCACCGAGATGGAGTACCAGCACCTGGTGTTCGAGGAGTTCGCGCGGAAGATCCAGCCCGGCATCAACCCCTTTGAGCCCTTTGCCTTCGCGCAGACGGACATCAACCCGGCAGTCAGCGCCGAATTCGCCCACGCGGTGTACCGCTTTGGCCATTCAATGCTCACGGAGACCATTTCCCGCCGCAACGAGGACAGCCCGGGGGCTGACAAGGTGTTTGGAACGTCCGACGACGTCCGGGGCTCCCGGAATGACATTTCCCTTCTCGAGGGGTTCTTGAATCCGCCCGCCTACACCGACGGCGGCCCGGCCGGCGCGCTCACCTCCGAGGAGGCCGCAGGCAGCATCATCATGGGCATGTCGGACCAGGTGGGCAGCGAACTGGATGAGTTCGTCACCGATACGCTCCGCAACAAACTGCTGGGCCTGCCCATGGACCTGGCCGCGATCAACCTCACCCGTGCCCGGTCAGAGGGGCTGCCCACGCTGAACGCGCTGCGCCGGGAACTTCACGGCGCCACCAACGACAGCCAGCTCAAGCCGTATGCCAACTGGATCGATTTTGGCGAAAACATCAAACACCCGGCGTCCCTGGTCAACTTCGTGGCCGCCTATGGCCAGCACCCCTCCATCCTGGCAGCCACCACGCTGGAAGCCAGGCGCACGGCAGCCCGGCTTATCGTCAGCCCGGACGCCCTTGCCGGCGAGGTGTCCCCCGAGGATGCGGTGGACTTTATGAACAGCACCGGCGCCTGGGCCAACAAAGGGACTACGTCCATCACCGGGCTCGACGACGTGGATTTGTGGATCGGCGGCCTGGCCGAACGGACCAACCTGTTCGGCGGCCTGCTCGGCAGCACCTTCAACTATGTCTTCGAGAGCCAGATGACCGATCTGCAAAACGGTGACCGGCTGTACTACCTGGCACGCACGCCCGGCATGAACCTGATGGCACAGCTCGAAGGAAACTCCTTCGCCGAAATGATGATGCGCAACACCAACGCGCAGGCGCTGAAAGCCGATGCCTTCGCCACTGCCGACTGCAAGTTTGAGATGAAGAACCTCAATGGAACGCCCGCGGGCTTCGCGGCCGCCGGCAACGCCGTCGCGGACGATCCCCAGTCCGAGTGCAACGAGTCCGCGCTGCTGATCCGCATGCCCGACGGCACCATCAAATACCGCGCATCCAACGGTGTTGACCCGGCCGGCATCAACGGCCAGGCCGTCTACAACGGATCGGTCAATGCAGACCGCATCCACGCCGGCGTGGACAACGACACCATGTGGGGCGGCGCGGGCAACGACGTCATCGAAGGCGGCGACGGCGCCGACACCGTGTTGGGCGGCGATGGCAATGACGTCATCACCGACTCGAACGGCGACGACATCCTCAAGGGCGGCCCGGACAATGACGCAATCGACGGCGGCCCCGGCCTGGACCTGCTCCTGGGCGGAGACGGGCGGGACTTTATCAATGGCGGCGCGAACTCGAACGAAACGTTCGCCGGCGAAGACGACGACTTCGTGATCGCCGGTGAAGGCCTGGACGCCGTGTTCGGCGGCGGCGGGAACGACTGGGCGGAAGGTGGCGACGGCCCCGACCTGCTCATCGGCGACTCCAGCAACCTGTTTTTCCTTGACGATTCCGAGAAGCCCGGCAACGACATCCTGGTGGGCCAGGGCGGCGACGACGACTACGACATGGAAGGCGGGGACGACGTCGGAATTGCCGGGCCCGGCGTGGAAAAGGTGGCTGGTGCGTCCGGCTACGACTGGGAGAGTGGCGAATATGATCCCCAGCCGCAGGACGCGGACCTTGACCTGCCCATAGCGCCGCTGGACATCCTCCAGGTGGGGGTCCGGGACAGGTACAACGAGGTGGAAGCGCTCTCCGGTGGTCCTTTCGACGACAAGCTCAGGGGCGATGACATCATTCCCAAAACCAGGGGCGGCGCAGGCTTCATCGGCTGTGACGTGCTGGACCAGGCCGGCGTGGACCGCATCAAGGGACTCAGCGAGCTGATCCCGTCGCTGCCCACACCCCTGGCCGACGTCGTCAATGCCTCCGCCTCGAAGGAATGCCCCGTGCTGGCCGGCCCCTCGGTCTGGGGTGAGGGCAACATCCTCCTGGGCGGCGGCGGCAGCGACCTCCTTGAGGGCCGCGGCGGCAATGACATCATCGACGGCGACCGGTACCTCAGCGTCCGGCTCAGCGTCCGCACGGATGCCAGCAACGCAGCCAGTGAAATCGGCAGCGCCACGGGAATGAACGCGCAGTACCAGCACACCTCCGACGGCGCGCTAACCGGACCGACGCTCCAGCAGGCCGTGTTCGCGGGCACCGTGGACCCTGCCAACATCATCGTTGTCCGGGAAATCCTCAGCTCCAGCGAGGGAACCGACACCGCGGTGTTCTCGGACTTCGAGGCCAACTACACCGTCACCACCACCGGCGGCGACGGCACCCTGGGCTCCCCGGGCTCCGTCACCACCGTCCAGCACATCACCGGCGGGGACGGCACGGACACCTTGTCCAACATCGAACAGCTCGTCTTTGGTGACGGAACCGTTGCAGCGGGCGACGACCCGGGCGAGGAGGCCGAGGATGAGGTGGACGAGGTTGAGGACGGTGTGGATGCAGGCGTCGAGGAGGAAGTCGATGACGGAATCGACGAGGTCATTCCGGGCGACGGCGAGGTGGTGGTAATCATTACGCCGATGCCGGACACGGAGCCCGTACCCGGTCCTGCGCCTGTGGACCCCGCACCAGCCAACCCTGCGCCCGCTCCTGCGCCCGTGGACCCGGCGCCAGCGGACCCGGCCCCCGTTCTCCAGGCACCCGCCGATCCCGCACCGGCATACCAGGTGCCCGCGGATCAGGCACCTGCTGATCCCGCACCCGCCGATCCCGCACCGGCCGGCTTCTTCGTCCGAACCGTTGATTCGATGGGAACCCAGGTGGGCGAGATCCTGGCTGCCGAACCCGGTGCCACTAGGGTGGTGGTTCCCGGCTTGGAGAACGGCACCCCCTACAGGTTCCAGGTTGCACCGGCCGACGGCGGTGTTCCCGAATTCTCCGAATTGAGTGGTGCCGTTGTGCCCGGGGCCACCGAGGAGGACCGCCGCACCTTCAACCAGGACGCATTGCCGCTGGAGGCCGGGACGGACCAGCTGCCGGCGGCAGGAGCTGCACCGTTCGGCGGAGTGTTCGGAACGGCACCGGTGGTCACCCTGGCGGCACTGGCCCACTACCTGTCCACCAGCCCCGGAACCGCGGCCCTGGCCCTCACCACAGGGGGCCTGCTGGCGGCCTGCGCTTTGCTGGCCTACAAGCTGTACCGCGCCCGTGCCAACACCAGCGCCAGCGCCCGGAAAGCAGCCACCAAGGAGCCCACCAAAGCCTGACTGGCGGGGAGCACGCCGGCCGGCGTGCTCCCCGCTTGGCTAAAGAGACTCCCACCTTGGGAAAGAGGGAAACACTAAGGCTGGCTGCACATGGTTCCCACAACATGTCAGCAGTAACTTCACTTCATGGTTACTTGCTCAGTCCTCCGATGCACCAATCCCGGCTCCGCCTTTACAGTAGGCAGCCAACGCCTGGTTCCCGGCTATCACGAGGCCTACGTCTGTGCGGAGCACAAGGCGTTGATCGAAGCCGGCGCCCCCTGGGATATGGAAGGGAACCTGGTCCTGATGGGCACAGACCTTGCGCCCATCCTCGCGAATTGGCGTGCCCGCCCCAGCGTTGGGTCTGAGGGCTTCACCCTCACCCTTGAAATCGCCGGCCAGATAAAGCCGGTGGAAGTTTTCCTGATGCCCAGCGAGGCCAGGACGCTGTCCAGCTTCATCGATGCGGCAAACAGCGACGGCGGTGTGTGCGCTTAGCGCTCCAAGCTTTTTCCAAGGCCAAGCGGGGCGGCAATCTTCGAGCATTTCGGCTGCTGCACACTCCAAGGCGGGCACAACGTATCTCCAAGCCCCATGCCGAATATTGGAGGCCATCAGCACCCCTTTCTGAGGAGAAAAAATGGTACCCACACCAGCTGAATCCACAGGCATCCGCCTGAACCCAAGAGTTGCTACCCGCCGTGGCGTCGCCGCTGCTGCCGCCGTCATCCTGACAGCTGCAGGGCTCAGCTCGGCCGTAGCAGCCACCCAAGTAACAGTTAAGAACCCGGGCCAGCTGACCGCCGTCGGCCCCGTCAACACCGAACACGGCTTCCCGTCCTGGTACGAGGACAGCACCAAAACCCGCGTGGAGTTGTGCCTTGACGCGGAAAACCCCTTATGCGGATTCCTTCCCGGCGACGTACCGGACGAAACGGCACCCATCTCGTTCCCGGACAACTTCCCGGACGAGGCTTTCTACATGCTCGCCGGCTCGGAGCTGGACCTTCCCGGCGGTGGACGGGCAGTGCTGGTCCTCGGTTTGGAAGCCGCATTTGCGAATACGGTTACCGCCGGCGACCAGGTGGTGTTTGGCCGCCAACGCATTGTGGTCAAGGGCGGACCGGCGAACGCCGCGCTGGAGTTCAAGCACCCGTACGGCACCATCACCATCGACACCGACGCTGCCGGGGACGGCAAGCTGGTGGAAGACATCTCACCGGCAGCCGGTAACTTCACCACCGCCCTGAAGAGCAACGTGGGGCCCTTCCTGAAGTGGGATCCGGCGGTCGCTCCGGCGGCCCCCGAGGGCTACCTCGGAGACCCGAACCAGGAACACGCGGTGACGGGCAGCCCCATGAAGTACAACAAGTTCTCGGTCACCGGGGGCGGGCTTTCCCTTGAAACGGACCAGTTCGGCCTTCAGGGCAAGATTTCCACCAACCGTGGAGTCAGTGCCGATGGCGCGGTCCACAACGGGGACATGATCGACGTCTTCGCCACCAGTGGCCCCGACTCGCAGCTCCAAGTGGACGGACAAGGCTCCGCTTTCGCGACCACCCCCATGATCAGCGACCCGGGCAGCGGCCGGTACTACGCACGGATCAAGCTCAACGGCACTGCCCCGGAGAGCATCAAGGTCACCAATATTGGCGACAAACCCGCCAGCAGCAGCATCGTCAAGCTGGCCAAGCCAAGCACCATTTCCGTCACCAAAGCAACGTTCGACGGGACATCCCTGACAGTCGGCGCCGTATCCGGCGAAGACGGAGCTTTGACCGTGACCGATGTGGGTACCCTGGACAATCCCGCTCCGGGCACACCCACCGAGAAGTCCTTCCCGGTCAAAGCACCTCCCGCAAATGTCACCGTGAAGTCTGCTTCCGGCAGTTCAGCGTCCCTGCAGGTCACAGTCAGCGGCGGCCCGGCAACCCCGGCGGGACTGGATCCTGTCACTCCGCAGCCGGACCCGGGTCCGGTGGTGGAGACGGGCGGCGGTTCAGGAACCGTCACCCCGGCTCCTGACCCCACCCCCGCCACCACCGCAACGGCCACCGCAGCCTCTCCCACGTTGACCCGTGGCGGCAGCGTCCAGCTGGATGGCAGCGCCTCCACCGGGGCCGCCACCTACAAGTGGCGCCAGGTGGGCGGTCCCGCTGTGACCCTGTCCAGCGACACGGCAGCAAAACCCGTGGTATCCCTCCCCTTCTACGCCAAGACCACGGACACGGCGCCCCTGCCGGCCGTCACGGAGGGTGCGGTGCGGATCGAGCTGGTGGTCACCGATAAGGCCGGTGTCAGCAGCGCCCCGGCCTTCGTTGACCTGGCCATCCAAACGGACACCGTGGCCGTTGACCCCGGATCCCGCCACCGCCTCGGGACGGAGATGCGCATTGAAGGCACCTCCACACTGGGCACCACCACCCTGTTGATTCCGGCCACCACCGTGGTGGTCTACGACACCACTCCCGGCCGGCCGGTGACCAAACTCGGTACGGCGCAGGTTGACACCCTGGGCGCCTGGTCCCTGAGGGCCAAGCCCGGACCCAACCGGCAGATCACCAGCGTGCTGGTCCAGACCAGCCGCGGCGGCACTGCAACGGGAGCTGTCGCCACCCGCTAGCCGCTCTGGATGCTAAGAAGTCCAGGACCCTGTCCGCTGATGCGGGCAGGGTCCTGGCCTTTGTGCTGAGAGGGGCTGATACGGGGCCGCGGCGACGGTGCTTAGCCGAGCAGGGTGGTGATGAGCCTGAAGGAGGAGGCGATGATGGCGATAAGTCCGATGGCGGCGAACAGGTTGTGCCACCACTTGTTGCGGAGGTCTCCCATGACTTTGGACTTGTTGGCCATGATGACGATCAGGACGCCCAGCAAGGGTGCGATAAGGACCGTCAGGGACTGGGCGATGACGATCAGTCCCACAGGTGAGGATTGGAAGGACAGGGTGATGATCAGTCCGAATGCCAGGATCATGCCGGTGACGATGCGGGCTGCTGGTGACCCGGCTTTGGCCCCACGTCCAAGAGCATCGGAGAGCATCGTGCCGCCTGCCGTGGCATTGGCAATCATGGATGAGAAGGCAGCGCCGGAGAGGCCGAGGGCAAAGACCATGGCCCCGACGGGGCCTGCCAGCGGCGTGAAGATGGACGCGAGGGCGTTGATGGTGCCGGCTTCGGCCCCGGTTTTGCCGAGGACGGCGGCTGCGACCATGATGACGAGGGCGGTCATGATGCCGGGGGCCACGATGCCGGGGATGGTGTCGACGAGGGTGATGTCGCGGTAGTCATCGCGGGTGCGGCGGTGTTCCTTGACGCCGTAGGAGGTGTAGAAGGCGGCATTGATGGAGAAGTTCGTACCTACGAGCGCCACGATGAGGATTTCGCTTCCGGCGGGCAGTTGCGGCACCATGCCTTCCACGGACCGGTACCAATCGGGCTGGGCGACGACGGTGCTGGCGATGAAGGCGATACCCATGAGGACGACGATGACCAGGAGGGCCTTCTCGACGATTCCGTAGACGTTCTTGAAGGCCAGGACGAACCCGACGGCGGCGGTGCAGGCTACCGTCCACAGCACCGGTGAGCCGCCGAAAATAAGCGAAAGTCCCAGCCCGGATCCGACGGCATTGCCCACGGAGAACATGAGCGTGATGCCGAAGACCCCGAAACCGGCGAGGATGCCGACCGGTTTGCCGAGGTGTTCCTTGATGGAGGTGATCAGGGAGGTGGGAGTGGCGATGCCGAGCCGGACGCTCATGTCGGTGAAGAAGATCATCAGGATGGTGGAGACGGCGATGACCCAGACGAGGCTGTAGTCGAACCGGCTGCCGGCCTGGACGGCGGTGGTGAGGTTTCCGGGGCCGAATTGCCAGGCTCCCACCACGAAGGCCGGGCCCATCAGGGCAAGGTAGCCCAGGAAGGTGCGGTGCTTCTTCGTGGTGCCTTGTGCCGGGTTTCCTTGCTGGGTTGCCATCTGTTCTTCCGTAGTTCCGGGGCGGGTGATGGTCTTATTCTGCTCGCGCATCGGCGAGTCCTCCTTATACAGCGACGTTGCTGGGGGTCGTCATCGACCGGGATGGAGAGTAGGAGCTTGGAACGGGTGGCGGGCCTTCAGCCCGCCACCCGGAAGGATCTGGGAAAGGATCAGGCGCTGACGGTGACTTTGCCGATGTTTGCGGCGGCGAAGGCTTCGGCGATTTCGGTTTCGGCGCCCTCGGGCAGGGGCAGGAGCGGGGTGCGCACTGTGGCGTGGTCCAGGATGCCGCGGTTCACGAGTCCCCACTTCAAGGCGACGGTGCCCTCCATGTGGGAGCCGCGGTGGTAAACGTTCTTGGTCACCGGCAGCAGCCGCTCATGAATTGCGTGGGCACGCGGGTAGTCCTGCGCCTTCCCGGCCTCGATCAGTTCGACGAGCAGTTCGGGGGCGATGTTGCCGTAGCCGACGAGCAGGCCGTCCACATCGAACATTGTCGGCAGCAGGTACTCGTCATGGCAGGACAGCACCTGCAGTTCGGGGTACGCGGCGCGCAGCGCGGGGATTTCGGTGTACCAACGGCGCATGTTCCGGACACCGTTCTTCGTGGCAAAGACGCCTTCCTGGCCGGCGATCTCCAGCTGGGTTTCGAGGTCATAGGTCGCCTTGGTGTTGTCGGGGTACTGGAAGAGGATCAGCGGCAGACCTGACTCTTCGTAGATCTCCTGGTAACGCGACTGCGGGGCGCCCTTCTGGTATCCGAAGCGCAGCCACCCGTGCGAGGGGTAGACGAGACCAGCTGACGCGCCGGCCTCGACGGCCTTCTTGGCCTCGAGAGCCGCGGTCTTGTTGCCTTCCTTCGTGATGCCCGCCACGACCGGTACGCGGCCGTCGGTGGACGCCACGAATGCGCGGATAACGTCCAGCTGCTCCTCTTCGGTAAGGAACGTGCCTTCGCCGGCGTGCCCCAGGACGACGAGGCTCTTCACGCCATCAATCGATCCAAGCCATGAACCCAGGCGCTGGATCGCAGCGAAGTCGACAGCGCCATCTTCGGTGAACGGGGTGACAGGTGCGGGGCTGAGTCCGCGGAGGTCGAGTGTCATTACAGCTACCTTCTTTTCTTCTTTGAGGATCGGTAGTTCCGCGGTTCTGAGAACGTTTGCGGGAACGTTTTCAATATTGCAACGTGTCCCACCTCACTGTCAAGAGAACGTTTGCAAAAGGGTGGAATAGAGTGTCTCGTACGCCCCTTTTGAAAGAGGAGAACCGCCATGGAACCGGCCGCCCCCGGGACGATCGTCACGCTTAAGGACGTTGCTGCGGCCAGTGGCGTGAGCATCTCAACGGCCAGTCGTGCCCTGGATGAACGCACCACGTCGCGTTCCGCTTCTGCTGCCCGGGTCAGGAAAATTGCCGAGGACCTGGGCTACCGCCGGAACTCGTTCGCCTCCAACCTCCGACGGGGTGAGACACGGACCCTCGGAGTGCTGGTGCCCCGGCTCAGCGACACCGTCATGGCCCTGATGTTCGAAGAGCTGGAGCGGGCGGCGTCGGACCGCGGCTACTTTGCCATGGTCGCCACCAGCGGCGATGATCCCGACGATGAACGCCGGGCAGCGGAAACACTCCTTGACCGGAATGTGGACGGCCTGATCCTCGCGACTGCCCGGATCGACGACGAGCTGCCCAGGCATCTGCGGGAACGGGGCATGGCGCACGCGCTGGTGCTGCGTACTGACGGGATCAGCCCGTCGGCCCTTGGCGATGACGAGGTAGGCGGATACCTGGCGGTCCGGCATCTGATCGATCTCGGGCACCGTGACATCGGGATAGTGACCGGCCCGTCATTCACCTCCACCGGGCGGGGCCGTCTCGCCGGCGCCCGCAGAGCCTTGGAAGGAGCAGGCATCGAAGCCCGGGAAGACTGGCTGATCGCAGCAGGCTATGGCATCGAAAGCGGGTTCTCGGCCGCAGAAAAACTCCTGCCCAGCGATCCCGGACTACGTCCCAGCGCCGTATTCGCCGCCAACGACAACCTGGCCCTGGGAGTCATCGCGGCCGCCCACCGCCGCGGTATCACCGTGGGAGAAGACCTGGCATTGGTTGGCTACAACGACATACCCCTCGCATCCCGCCTTTCAACTCCGCTTTCCTCTGTGCGGGTGCCCCTGGACCAGATTGCCGCCAACGCGATTGACCTCATCGTGAACCCGGGTAAGGAACCTAGAATCCGGACTTCCATTCCCACCCTCATACCCCGGCAGTCGAGCGGCGGGCCCCAGGCGCAGCAGAGGCACTAAAGGCTGGAATGCCACCACCAAAACTTGATCAATTGGGGAAGGGCCTACTTCTGGCCCGTCAGCAGTGTTCCCTGGATCGCCGTCAACGGTACAGCCCCGTAGTCCCGGGAATCGATGGACACACCGCGGTTGTCCCCCAACACAAAAACGCTGCCGGCCGGCACTACCTCCGGCCCGAAGTAGGTGGCATCGATGCGGCTGTGGTCGATGAAGGGTTCTGGTACGGGGACGTCGTCGACGTACAGTTCGGAATCCCGGATGGCCACAGTCTGGCCCTCCACTGCGATGATCCGCTTGATGGCCGTGTGGCCGTAAACGGGGCTGGTAAAGGCAACCACCACGCCGTTCCGGATCCAGCCTGCCGCAGCGGCCGGCTTGTACAGGAGCACCACGGTGCCCTCGGCAATGGTGGGCTCCATACTGTCCGAGGACACGGTGAAGGGTTCCACCAGCCAGGCGCGGGCGGCGAATATGGCCAGGGCGGGAATCAGCGTCCTGGCCAGGAGGCGGGAGTGCTGTCCCTTCAGGACATGGACTTTTGGCCGCAGCAGGCGGTGGCGTGGAGCCCGCCGCCTGCCGCGGCCAATGATGCGCGCCGTGGTCAGTCCTTCTCGTTGTCCCACGTGGCCTTGGCCGCCGTCATGGGATCATTCGGGTCCCAGTCGCTGTCCTTCAGTCCTACCCGGAATTGGACCATCATGTCGTGGTCCTCGTGCGGGAGGTTATGGCAGTGCATCATATAAATGCCCTGCTGCGGGGTGAACTTCATCAGGACCCGGACGGTCTCGCCTTCACCGACGTACACCACGTCCTTGGGACCGCGTTCATGGGCAAAGGGCGCCCCTCCATTGCGGCTGAGGATCTGGAAGTCCACCAGGTGGATGTGGACGGGATGGAACCAGCCGCCGGAGGAGTTCTCGATTTCCCAGATCTCCACGTCGTTCAGCGCAGGATCGGCAACCACCTTCTTGTAGCCGCTGGCAATGACGTCCTGCCAGCTGTCATCGTTGATGGTCCACAGGTTGGAGCTGTCGTTCCGCTTGACCCTGAACTTGCGGGTTTTCACTGCCTGCCCCGCTGAGAGCGACATTGCCTCGCTCTTCACAAGGGTGGTGGGGATCCGGTTCCAGGTGGGGTCCGAGGTGTCCACCGGCTCGTCCGTGACGTCAAACGCCATGATTTTGTTGGTGAAGTCGTAATCCACGTTGTTTTTGTTGGACAGGTTCCGGAGTTCGATCCGCTGCCCGGTCTTGTACTTCCGGAAGTCGATCAGGACCTCGTAGCGCTCCGCACCGCCATGGCGGTAATTCGCCACGCTTTGCGCAGCCGGCATCAGGCCGCCGTCGGTCCCCACCATCACCAGGGGATCCCCCGTGCTGAGCGTCGGCCGCAGCGAGCGGGAGATGGAACAGTTAAGGATCCGGAAGCGGTATACGCGTTTCTGCACCTTCATGACCGGCCACGGCTTCCCGTTGACCAGGATCACGTCGCCCCACAGGCCCGAGTGGGTGTTGTCGTCGTACCCCAGGGAGCCGTCGGCGGCGAACATCGCATCACTGACCGTCAGCGCCACATCGTACCGGCCCTGCGGGAGCAGCTGGCGTTCGATCGGATCGTGCATGTGGTACTGCGCGGCAAGGCCGGAATAGGCGTTGAGGGCCGTGAAGTGGACACCATGGTCGTGGTACCAGAGGGTGCGGGCCGGCTGGAAGTTGGGGTAATGGTAGTCCTTGTAGAAACCCGGAAGCGTGATGTCGCTGGCGTAGCCGTCGTACTGCGGCAGGGACGCTGAACCGTGCAAGTGGGTGGACGTGGAGAGGGAGTGCCCGTCGAGCGCGTGCTGGGCCGGAAGCTGGTTGCGCACCCTCAAGACGGCTTTTGTGCCCTGGTCAAGGCTGATGGTGGGACCGGGGAACAATCCGTTGTAGCCGAGGATTGGCGTGGTGAGCCGCGGAAGGATGTTGGCCGTGGCGGCCTTCTCCGTCACCCGGTAGTAGTTGACCGGCAACCCGTCTGCAGGGTCGATGCCGGTGGAATAGGGTTCGAGGATCGGGGACTGGACAAAGGATGACTGGAACGGCCGGGGCATATCCCTGTCGCTGAGCCGGCTGGCCGACTTGGCCTCCACCGATCCTGTGGGCAACATGGCAGCCCCTGCTCCCAGGACTCCGAGTCCTCCGAATATTAGAACCTGTCGGCGTGAAATGGTCATGGCCGGCCTCCTTCGTTGTTGTGTCCGACTGTGCCGGAACCAGCTTGGAGATTTCCTGCGCAGGATTTGCGTGCCCTTGGAGAAACCATGAAGGCCGGCGCGCATCCCGGAAATCCGGCGGACACGCTACTTCCCTCCCCGGTGGTGTCCGGCGCCCAGTGACAGCCCTGGTCCTCCTGGCAGTTCCAGCGCCAGGTCGATTGCTTTATCCGGGAGCTCGTACACGAGCGTGGCGTTGATGCTTTCCCCTTGGCGGGCCTTGGCTGGTCCGGGAGAAAACCAGACCGGCTTCCAGGTCCCGGTGCCAAGGGCCGAGACGGTGTACCTGGACGGGTCGAAGGACAGGCCGTCCTGCTCCATCGCAGTCAGCTCCACCAGGATGCGTACCCGGTGCACTTCGTTGCCCGGCGGCTTGGCGAGCGCAGCCGACGGCGTGGGGGGCATCCATCCATCCACTTCGAGGGGTATCACGCCGTGGATGCGTGCCAGCCCGCCATCAAGGCTTCCTGATGCCCCCAGCATGGCAGGAGGCGTCCGCGGGGTGGCCAGCAGGATGCTGGCCAGCAGGGCCCCGACGATCGTGAGCAATATTGCCGGAACAAGATACTTGGTGCGCGTGCGCAATGCTGTTGGTGCCATACCGGCAGTGTCCCCACGGCTCCTAGGGAATCCCTAGGAGCGGGAAAAAGCACCTTTCCCCAGCAAGTGAAGAACTTGAGCAAGTCCTGCGCCGTCCTTGATCATCTGCTCACCGGTCCTTGATCAAGGAGGTGCACAGTAGTCCCAGCGAGCGCAGTAGGTGTGTCCTGAATAGTTGAGTACTCATTACTCGTGCGCTCCAAATATCCCGCCCCGTAACGTGCAGCACAGAGTGCCGTTGTGGTCACTCGCTCAGGGTTTCGAAACTGTCAGGCGGGCAGGTTATGCGGATAAATTTCCGGGTGCGGACAGGGCATCCCAGGACCGGGGCCGATGGCGGAGGCGGCGGAACAGCGTTGTTCCGCAAAGAGCCATCGGCCCCTGCACCCTCCCGGCCGCGCCCGGGCTACGCGGCTTCATCCCCTGACCGCGCCGTTGGCAGCGCCCGGTGGGACCAGCAATGACCGTCGCTGAGTACGACGACGAGAGCGCACCGCTGCTGGACGGTTCAGTACTGGACAGGTTGCGTGAGGAGCTGGATGACGACGAAGGTGTGTGGAAGGTATTTATCCAGGACTTCGTTGCCCAGCTGCCGGCCAGGACGGAGAAGCTGCGCCTGGCGCTGACCACAGGAGACAGCGTGGGCGCCATGGTGGCAGTGCTGAGCCTGAAGACTTCGAGCCAGATGGTGGGGGCCGAACGGCTCGCGGACCTTGTGCTTGAGCTGGAGAACCTGCTCCGCGTCGAATGCTCCGGCCGCGACCCTGCTGTTGTCCTGCCCCGGCTCGCGGCAGGCCGCCTGGTGCAGATCAAGGAGTGCGCGCAACAGACCAGGTATTTCCTGCAGCGGCACCTTTAGCGGCCAGGCGTTCCCATGGTGTCCGTTCCCGGGCGGACGGTTTTGCAGTCCGGACCAAAAATGACATCAAGAAACTTGAGCGGACCTTGAGACTTTTGCTCCGGCAGGACCTTAGGATCGGGTCAGTGCCGCTGGCACCGGACTGACGGCTGCCGGACTGGCAGCCCCGACGATTGCGGGGACCGATCGCTGTGTTCAAGTTTGTAAAAGTACTTACCGCTGCCCTTGCCGTCAGCGCAGGCCTGGCACTGGCAGGGGTTCAGCCGGTCCAGGCAGCACCAGCGGCCCAGGTTACGCTCAGCCCGGCCACGGGGCCGGCGGGATCTTCCGTCACTGTCAGCGGGGCCGGTTTTAAGGTTTCCACGTCCGGAACGGTCATAGTCGGCTCCGCGACGTTCCCTTTCCGGACGGCCTCCAACGGAGCGTTCAGCACGGCGATCACCATACCGGCGGCCGCAACGGGAAAACTGACCATCACCGCCAAAACCTCCTCCATCCAGGGGTCCTCGGTATTCACCGTGGCTCCCCCGGTGCAGGAGCTCCCGCCGGTCAGCACTGCCCGCCTGCGGTTCGGGGCGGCAACCCCAAATGGGCCCCTGGCCAGCGCTGAGCTGGACGAGGTGGCACGGCTGGCAGGGGAAAGCCCGTCCAGTGTCCTCTTCTACAAGGACTTCCTGCAGGCTCCGCCGATCAGCGAAATGAACGCGGCACGGGCACGTGGCGCAGTGCCGTTGGTGACGTGGGAGCCGTGGGCATGGGGAGGCGGGCTGGATCAGCCCGCTTACGCCCTGGACAGGATCGCTGCAGGCGATTTTGATGCCCGGATCGTTGAGTGGGGGCAGGCACTGGCTGCTTGGGGTTACCCGGTGCAGCTGAGGTTCGCCCATGAGATGAACGGCAACTGGTATCCCTGGGCAGAGGGCGTCAACGGCAATGGGGCCGGGGACTACGTCCAGGCATGGCGGCACGTGCATGATGTGGTGGCTGCCACGGGCGCATCCAATGTCTCATGGGTATGGAGTCCGAACGTTCCCTACTGGGGTTCCACTGACTTGGCCGGCTTGTTTCCCGGCGCCGGATATGTCGACGTCGTAGCCTTGGACGGATACAACTGGGGCACGTCAGCCTCGTGGAGCGGCTGGATCTCGCCGCAGGATCTTTTTGCTCCGGGTATTGCCGAACTGAGGGCGCTGGCCCCGGGCCTGCCGATCCTGATCGCAGAGACCGCCTCCAGCGAGGCCGGCGGGTCCAAAGCCGCCTGGAACACGGACCTGGTGTCCTACCTCGCGGCCCAGCCGGACGTGATCGGTTTCGTCTGGTTCCACATGCAAAAGGAAGCGGACTGGCGCATTAACAGCAGTGACGCCTCGGCGGCCGCCTTTAAGTCAGCGTTGGCGGCCCGCCGGACGTCGTAGGGCTTGGGGCCGGTTACGGCCGGGCGGCGGGGTTCCGGCGTACCAGGGCGATCAGTGCCACACCGATCAGCATGATGCCGAGTCCGGTGAGTATGCCGGCTCCAACGTTGAGTCCGGTGTAGGCCAAAGCGGCGCCGGACGCGGGGATGGAGGCGTTCATTCCGTACATTGTTAGTTGATTTCCTCTGCTGTGTATTGCGCTTCCCAGCGGTCGATGCGCCGCCGGGTGATCTTGGTTTTCAGGACGGCGCCCCAGGAAGCCAGGAACCATCCGGAGCGCAGCCACATGAACAATTCCTGCGGGAAGAAGGTGGCCGCGATCAGGATGTCCTTCCAGTCCCTATGGGGGATCCGCAGCGCCCGTTTGATGTCCAGCGCCACAAACAGGATGGGCACCAGCCACCAGAACAGGACCACGTGGAACACGTTCAGGGCCACGGCCAGGACGATCACGGCGATCCACAGGAGCTTGAGGAAGACGCCCAGCAGGCCCATGGCCTGCTGGACCCAGTCCCGGAGCGTCAGCCGGTTGACTCCCAGGTCCAGCAGGTCCTCCACCGTGCCCACCTGCCACTTCATCCGCTGGCCCCAGAGGGCTTTGATGGACTTCATGGAATCGGTGTAGGCCCTCACGTCGGGTGAAACCTGGCAGATGTAACCGAGCTCGCGGATGCGGTAGGTCAGTTCGAAGTCCTCAACCTGGGAGGTGTAAACCCACGGCCCTTCCCTGTCATCCCGGCCAGCGATCTGCCGCAGGACGGCATTGTTGATGGCGCAGCCGGTTCCGGCCAGCACGCTCGTTCGCCCCCGCCGCAAGGCTGTATCGGTCCAGGTGGCGAACTCGGCCTTTTGCAGCCGGCTCAGCAGTCCGGGATCCTGCATGGTGAATTTCGACGACGACCCGCCCAGGAGTGCCCCCGTTTCGTCAGCAAATTCGCGCCCCCAGGCAGCCAGCGCGTTCGGCGGCAGCACGGTGTCCGCGTCCAGGCAGACCACCACGTCAGCATCGGAGGCGTATTCCGCCCAGGCACGGTTCAGTGCCTCGGACTTGCGGTGCTCCAGCCGGGGCAGTTCCATCACCGTGACCGGGTACTTGCGGGCCTCCCATGCCGTGGCATCCGTGCAGCCATTAGGGACCACCACCACCAGGTCCGCAGGCCGTTCCTGGCCCATCAGCCCATCCAGGGTAGCCCCGATGGAACCGGCCTCGTTATAGGCAGGTACCAGCACCACTACACGCAGGCCCGGACCCGCCGCTTCACGCGTGGGGTCGTCAGCCGTGCGCACCCGCTCCCGCAGGGCAGGCGCGCCGGAACGCACCACTTCTTCAGCTGCCGGGGGCAGGGCAACGGACACGGGAATCTCCTTCTGAATTTCATTCGTCCCAACGGGACGCAAAATCCAGCTAATAGCCCCCGCCGCAGAATTAGCCCCCGGGCCGCATCAAGGTTCAGTCAATTACTCTCAATTCTTCATCAACAGACAAATTCAGGCACCTACACCAATAGTTCGATTTTGCGAAATCGTACTCCAAGAATAGCCATTTCACTTCCAGAAAACGCGTCTGACCAGCACCTTCTTCGAGCACCACCGCACTCAAAACCGCGCTGCGGGTAATTTGTGTCACATTATCCCGCACTATGAAAATAGACCTTTCCTGATTCTTGAGCGTGACCGGCGGCTGCCCTTGATGTATTTCCGCTAAATGTAGAGATAGTCGGGCTAGCACTGCCTGCATTTTTCAAGGCAGTCCTCAAACGGGGCACGCCAGTAACGCAAAGGACAGCTCTTGGGCACCAGCATGGCCACCACCCCGGGTACAGATGCCCATCACGGATGGCCGCAGGCTGCCCTGATCCTGCGGGCTGCGCGGAACCTCGCGGATGAGACCGGCAGCTCCCGCATCGCCTTGCAGTTCCTCAGCGACTACCTCGACATGCTTCCCGCCCGGTTGCAACGGATACTGCTGGGCCTGCAGGCAAGCGACGTGGAAACATCCATGGACGCCATCCTGAGCCTGAAAATCGCTTCCGCCATGGCCGGGGCATTCGACGTCGAGGACTGCTGCCATGGCATTGAGGCCCTGATCCGCCGGGAACAGTTCCCTACGGCCCGTGAGGACGCCCTGGCCCTCACCATCAACGTCCTCTGCCTGATTAAGAGGACGCCGGGGCTGCTCGCAGGCGCCCAGGACGCCCTGTTGCCAAAAAGTTAGCTCCCGGGCCACCCGTGGCTGTGACGCCGCCAGAGTCCTCCCAATGTGTGGCTTCCCCCAATGACCTGCAGTTCTATCCCATCCTGGTTCCCGGCAGGCATAGGATTTCCCCATGAGGATTGCCGTTGCAGGGGGAACCGGAATTGCAGGGCGCCACGTCGTGGCCGTCGCGAGGGAGCGCGGCCACGACGTGGTCAGCCTCAGCCGTTCAGAAGGGGTGGACCTGGTCAACGGCCGCGGCCTGGTCCAGGCGCTGCAGGGTGTGGACACCGTCATTGACGTTTCCGGCCTCCAGACAATATCCACCAAAAAGGCCGTCGATTTCTTTACCAACGCCACCCAGAACCTGCTGGCGGCGGAGAAGCTGGCGGGCGTCAAACACCATGTTGCCCTGTCCATCGTGGGCATCGACAAAGCTGATTCCGGCCTCTACGCCGGAAAACTGGTGCAGGAGGACGAAGTCAGGCACGGTGGCATTCCCTGGACCCTCCTGCGGTCCACCCAGTTCCACGAGTTTGTGCCCATGACCGTCAATGCCGCTTCTGCAGGCCCGCTGGTTTTCGTTCCCAGGATGTTTACCCAGCCGGTGGCCGCAAGGGAAGTAGCTGTTGCCCTGGTGGATGCGGCCGAGGCCGGGCCGAAGGGCCGCCTTCCGGACCTGGGCGGCCCACGGGCGGAAGTGCTGAAAGCCATGGTGGAGGCGTACCTCGCCAAAACCAGTCAAAAGAAGAGGATCGTCCCGCTGCGCATTCCCGGCACCATGGGGAGGGCGATGCGCAAGGGTGCGTTGATCCCGGTGGCGGGTGCCGCCGTCGGACGCCAGACGTTCCTGGAGTGGCTGGAAGCCGGCGAAGGCCTGTAGCCGCCGAAAAGCCAAGGGGACCGTCCAGCCGGCACCGCCAATCAGGGCACATCACCCGCGCCCCTGGCCGCCCAAGGCACAACTACTTGGTTTCCCACGCGCCCAAATTCGAGTACACGCTACTCGTGCCCCTGCCCCTGCTCCCCCGTTACGTTCGAGGGGCAACGCGCGGATGAACCCGCGCGGGCGCCGTTCATGAGGGGGAACGTCAATGACAGTACCGGTGCAGGGCACCAGCAGAAGAGTGATCAAGTCCGGCGATGGCAACCAGGAGGCCGCTGGCTTCCCCGACGGCCCGGCCTTTGAGCCGTACGGCTTCCTCTTGGACCTGGTCACGGATACCGATTCCGAAGCGGCATCCCTGAGGCGGCTGGCGGTGGCAGCGTCCGTGGCGCTCACACAGGCCATGGGGGTCCAGGTGGACTGCACCGCAATGCTCGTTGCGGGCCACAGGGCTCCTATCCGCGCGGCGAACAATGGCCGGGCCGCGGGCCTGGGCTACCTGGAACAGGAGCTCGACGACGGCCCCCTGGCCCAGGCCGCGGCGGCGGACACTCCGGTGGTGGTGGAGGGCGCCGCGGCCTCGCTGCGGTGGCGGGCCTACCAGCGCAGGTTCCTTGACGCCGGCTACGGTGAGGTGGTTGCCGTTCCCTTGCGGCTTGACCCCGGCACCACCGCCGCCCTGGCCTTCTTCGCCCCGCTGGACGTGCGGTTCGATGCCGATGCCGTCAGCCACGCCAGGTGGTTCGCCCGGGTTGCGTCGCAGAGCCTGAAACTGGCGCTCGAGGTCCGGAGCGTCCGCTCGGCCGGGGATAATTTGAAGGCACTGTTGGAGAGCCGGACGTCCATCGACGTGGCATGCGGCGTGATTATGGGCCGCAACCGCTGCTCCTATTCGGACGCCTTTGGCATGCTGGCAGGGGCGTCGAGCCACCGCAACAAGCAGGTCCGCGAAGTGGCCGAGGGACTCCTGAAGAACCTCCCCAACGGAACCCCCGGGACACGCTTCGAACTCTGAGTCCGATTTTGCCCGGCAGCGCAAGGGGTTTCTGATTTTTGGGCCCGGAATCTGCGGAAAACCACATAGTTACAGTTCGCATGGTTTCCTTTTGGCCCGGTATCCGTATTATTCATCCATGTGGACTAAACAGCATCAGTCGTTCTGCAATGCCTGCGGCAGAAGCACCAAACACGTCACACATTTCCAGAAGGACGCCACCGGCGCCCTGATCGCTGATGCCCGGTGCACTGAGTGCCCTGAGTCCTCAGAGGTGGCCGCCTAGGACCGTCCGGCCGCGGCCGCCAGTTCCCGTTCCACCTTCCGTTCCGGCGCGGGTGCGGCAGTGGAGCGGCCGACGGCGGCGTCGAGCCTTTTGTTGGCCCAGCGGCGCACGGGCGTTTCCACCACGCGGAAGGATGCGTAGGCGAGCAGTACCGTGAGGGCTGCGGCCAGCGGTACGCGGAGCCAGAGTGACGGGACCAGCGGCATCAGCAGCAAGTAGACGGGCATGTGCCAGAGGTACAGGGCGTAGGAGAGGTCCCGCCCGGGGCCCGCAAGCCACGGATGGCTCAATATCCGTGCGGTGAAGCCGGCCGGGGACAGCACCAGCCAGCCTATGGCCAGTGCCGCCAGGAGTGCCAGCACGGTGGGCCCGGCAGTCCAAAAAACGCTGAACCAGAGCCCGGGGGTGTCCGGTTCCTTCAGCAGGAAGACGGCGGCCAGCAGGATAAAGGATGCGGGCGGCCCGGCCCATCTCGCTGCGGCAAGCAGGGACGCGTGGGACCGGGATCCCTGCCGGACAACCGTGAGGACCAGCGACAGGGTGCAGCCGATCAGCAGCTCATCGGCCCTGGTGTCCGGCCCGTTGTAGAGCCGGTTCAGCGGCGCCCCGGCCAGGACCAGGAAGAACCGCTCCAGCAGGAACGCCGCGGCCAGGCCGGCGGTGATCCAGGCTACCGTCCGCACCTTCCAGAACCGCAGCAGGACCAGGAGGAGCAACGGCCATACCAGGTAGAACTGCTCCTCCACGGCGAGAGTCCAGGTGGGGCCGAGGGTTTCACCGGTGATGGAGCCGCCGAACGTCCCAAAATGCGCCAGGTTCATCACGTATCCGGCGGCGGGCAGGACGAAGCCTTCCTGGCCGCCCCACTTCGACGCCGGAAACGCCACGCCTACAGTGACAACCACTGCGCACACCGCCAGGAGCGCGGGCCACAGCCGGGCCAGGCGCTTGGCGTAGAAGATGCCCAGGCGCAGCCCGCCGGTGGCGAGGTACTCCTTCATGATCAGGAGGGTGATTACAAAGCCACTGAGGGTGAAGAAGACGTCCACACCGATGGATCCGCCAGGGGCCAAGCCTGTGGCCGCATGGAAGAGGAACACAAACGCCACGGCAATGGTCCGGAGCCCGTCCAGGGCGTGTTTGCGCCCGGAAATAAGCCCTGCTGGGGGCACGTCCGGGCGTTCGGGAGCTGACACATTTCCACTGCTTGACGTAAAAACCACTAAGCAAGCATATATAACGTTTCCATAACTGCGCTGGGTGCAGGCTGGGTGGAACCTCCAAAAGCACACCTTGGAAAACACTAGGACTGCCCTTGGCAACGGCTGCAGGGTTCCCCCAACATCCGCCCAATACCGTTCCAGCATGAGAGCAACCACAGCACCGCTGCACACGCTGGTTGGCCCCGAAACGGGCGGGACTTCGCCACTGGCGGGCTTCCAGGAACCTGCCCGGCCCTTCCTGGACAGCGTCCCCCTCCTGGACCATGCAGTCCTGGACAAGCTGCGCGCGGACCTGGATAACTATGAGGAAGTGTGGCGGGTGTTCGTCCAAAACTTCGTCGCTGCCCTCCCCCTGAGGATCGACAGGTTGCGGCTGGCGTTGACCACCGGAGACCTCCCCGGTGCCATGGATGCCGTCCTCAGCCTCAAGACCGCGAGCCTGCAGGTAGGGGCCGAACGCCTTGCGGCCCACGCCCGGGATCTGGAGCTGGCGGTGCGTGAGGGTACCCGTGACCGTGACCCGTCCGGCGTCCTGCCCTGGCTGGCTGCGGAGCACCTGCCGCAGATCAGGCAGCGCGCCGGGCAGACTACCTACATCCTCGAAGCGCACCTCAAAAAGGCCAGCGCAGCTTCCCCGTCAGAAACGCGCGCGGCCAGCTGAAAGGCGCCTCCCCATGCCAACTGCACGCCACCGCGCCGCCGCGAGGACCGCTGCCGCCTTCACCGCGGCAGCCGGACTCCTGCTGGCCGGCGCAGGCCCGTCCTTCGCGCACGTCAGCGTGGATCCGTCGTCGCCCGCTGCCGGCGGCTACTCGCAACTGACCTTCAGGGTTCCCAACGAGTCGGCCACGGCCAAGACCACCAGGATTGCGGTGGCGCTGCCCGCCGGGACACCGTTCACCTCGGTGTCCGTCAAACCCATGGAGGGCTGGACAGCGGAGATCACCGAGGCCGCACTGCCCTCCCCCGTGACCATCGAGGGGGCCACCATCTCCAAGGCCGCCTCCGCCGTCACATGGACAGCGGACGCGGCCCACCAGCTGGGCCGGCGCGAATACCAGACCTTTTCGATCTCGGTGGGCCGGCTCCCAGCGGCCGGAACCACCGTGGCCCTGCCTGCAACCCAGTGGTATTCGGACGGAACGGTGGTGGACTGGGCAGATCCGGCAACCCCCGGCCAGGAGGAACCGAAGCATCCGGCTCCCTCGTTTGTCACCACAGCAGCCCAGGACGGCCACGGCCCCGCGGCCCCGGCTGAACCGGCAGGCCTGTCAGCAACCACGGAGGTGTCACCCGCCGCGGACAACACCCTTGGCCTGGCCGGGCTGGGCAGCGGAATCCTGGGCCTGGCGCTGGGAACCGCGGCGCTCGTCCGTACGCGGGCGCCGCGGAAACCGCAGCCTAGCGGGATACAGCCGGGGACTCGTCGTCGGCCGCTATGAGGATGTTGCCCTCGCTGATGGACTCGGAGAGGACGTCGTGCTCCACGGCCGTAGCCAGCGGCTTCTCCTTGACGAAAAGCAGCACGACGGCGGCAATCAGCGCCAGCGGGACCATCCAGATGAAGATGGGGGTCAGGGCGTCGTTGTAGGAGGAGATGATCAGCTCCCGGATCTCCGCCGGCAGCTGGTTGACCAGCGCGGGGGTGAGCGAGTTCGATCCGCCGGAGGCGTTGCCGCCGGACGCGGAGGCAGGCATGCGCTCGGTGAGGAGTTCGGCGAGGCGGCTGGCGAACAGGCTACCCACCACTGCTGAACCCAGGGTGGCGCCGATCTGGCGGAAGAAGTTGTTGGACGCGGTCGCGGTGCCCACCTCGCGCAGGGCGAAGGAGTTCTGGACCACCAGCACCAGGATCTGCATGCTCAGGCCCAGCCCGAGGCCCATCACGGCAAGGTAGGCGCAGATCTCCCAGAGCGGCTGGCCGGGCTTGAGGGTGGAGAGCAGCACCAGGGCCACCGCCACCAGCAGGGAACCGGCGATGGGCATCCATTTGTACCGGCCGGTCCGGCTGACCAGCTGGCCGGATCCCACGGAGGCCACCAGCAGGGCACCCATCATGGGAATCATCAGCAAGCCGGATTCGGTGGCGTTCACGCTGAAGGCCATCTGCAGGTAGGTGGGCAGGTAGCCGATGGCGCCGAACATGGCCACGCCGATCAGCAGGCCGGCGAACGTGGAGAGGTTGAAGTTCAGGTCCTTGAAGAGGTGCAGCGGAATGATGGGTTCAGCCGTGCGCCGCTCCACCAGGACGAACGCCACGGCGCTGGCCACGGTGCCTGCGATCAGGCCGATGATGATGGGATCGGACCATTCGTACTTGCTGCCGCCCCAGGTGGCGAACAGCACCAGGCAGGTGGTGGCGATGGCCATCAGTACCATCCCGCCAAGGTCCAGTTTGGGCTTGCCGGAGTGCTTGGGCAGTTTGAGGAAGAACGCGGCTCCGGCCAGGGCCAGCAGGCCCAGCGGGATGTTGATCCAGAAGACCCAGCGCCAGCCCGGACCTTCGGTGAACCAGCCGCCCAAAAGCGGGCCGGCCACGGAGGCGATGGCGAAGACGCCGCCCATCATGCCCATGTATTTGCCGCGTTCCCGGGCCGGGACCACGTCGGCGATGACCGCCTGCGAGAGGATCATCAGGCCGCCGCCGCCCAGGCCCTGGATGACGCGGGCGATGATCAGCACACCCATGTCGTTGGCGAGCGCACCCACAACGGAGCCGATCATAAACAGCAGGATGGCAGCGATCAGGAGTGATTTGCGCCCCATCAGGTCACCGAGCTTGCCGTAGATGGGCATGCTGATGGTGGAGGTGAGGATAAACGCGGTGATCACCCAGAGCATGTCGCTGACGCCGTGGAGTTCGCCCACGATGGTGGGCAGCGCGGTGCTCAGGACGGTCTGGTTGAGGGCGGAGAGCAGCATGGAGAGCATCAGGCCCACAAAAAGCAGCACCATGTGCTGCTTCTGCGGGGCCTGCGCTGTTTCGGGCGGAGGGGCCGTGGTCATGAGAGTTTCCTTTGCAAGTGGTGGAAGAGCGCCACCGCGGGCGCTAGGTCTTTGGGAGTGAGCCCGGTGGCGGGATCGAAATCGGTGGATTTTGCCCGGAACTTGGCGGGGACTGCCGCGAGCATCACGGTCATCCGCGCGGTTTCCTCCGGGCTGAAGCCTCCAGCACCTGCGGCCCAGTCCGGGTCACGGCTGAAGTGGCCGGCCACGGCCTGGCACACCAGGGCTTCGGCCTTGGCCATGTACTCCATCTGCCGCGCAAACAGGTGCGGGTGCCGCTTCAGGATGAGCCGGCGCCGGGCGTTGTCCGTGTCCCGGATGGAGGAACGGGCGACGGCGACCAGCAGCAGGGTGACCTGCTCCAGGAAGTCTTGTGCCCCGCCCAGTTTCGCCGCCTCAGCCGCGTCCAGGACCGGCTCGTGGAGGCCGAGCACGGCGTCCTCTTTCGACTGGAAATAGTTGAAGAATGTCCGGGGCGAGACCCCCGCGATCTCCGCGATGGCCTCGACAGTGGCGTGCTCCAGGCCGCGCTGCTGTGCCAGCGAGGCTGCGGCTTCATGGATGGCAGTCCAGGTTTCGACCTTTTTGCGCTCACGAAGGGAGGGGGAAGAAGTGGGGGGCATGCGTTTATTTTTGCATAACTGCAAAGATTGCACAACTGCATGTTTTGCAGGATCGAGCAGATGCCAAAGCGGAGAAAAGCTCAAGATCGACACAATAAATCCCGATGATGGACATATGCGCTTCCGCCAAGTGACTTGGCTTCCTAGAGTGGCTGTAAGCAGCAGCAGGAACTACTACGTCAAGGGGGACGGGATGGCCTCGGATATTCCGCTCGCGGGACAAGAAGCACGGACAGTGGAGCCGCCAAGGGCCTCCCCCGTCCCCGCTCCGCCCAAGACACGCCTGGAAAGACCCTGCGCAGCGCAACAGAGCAGGCCTTCCAGGAGCCGGGAGCACGAGGTGCGGCGGCTGATCGTCGACCTGGCCGCGCTTGCCGCCAAACATCGCCCCGCCGTTTCCTAGGAAATCCGTTCCCCCCTGCCGGCCGACGTGTCGTTTCGCTGCGAATGTTGAAGCGGGCAGTTAGGCTGGGCTACACAGACTCTGGGGGGAGAGTAGACATGAAGCCAATCACTGTTGATGGCGGCAAGGGCACGTTGGAGCTCGGTGACGATGGGGTTTTCCACCTTGTGTGGAAGCCGGGAACCGTACTGGTGGCCGCCGATGTACACGCGGCGATGGCAAAGCTTAATGAGCTTGCCGACGGTGCCGAGTACCCGATGTTGATCGATATATCGAACACTCAGGCTGTGACGCGTCAGGCCAAATCCGTCTTCAGCCACAAGTGCGCAGCTTCACGAATTGCCCTGCTTGGCTCGAGCCCGGTCAACCGTGTCATTGCCAACTTCGCCATGGCACGGCGCACCCTCCCGTGTCCCACCCGGTTTTTCACCTCCCGCAATGACGCCCTGTCCTGGCTTCTTCCGGCGCCCGTGCCGGGTCCCGACCACGGCTTGTAACGCCGATTGCCGTTCCCGCGCGTGTGTTATCCGCAGGTGATGGGTTTCTTTTTGCAAAGGGAAAGCCCCTCCTGGAGGGGCTTTCAACGTAGTGGTCAATTGTCTTCTGATGTAGGTCAGCGGTGATGCACTCCCCCTTCCCGGACGCCCCGGCGCCCATCCGGACTATGACAAGAACTGACTCTAATCAAGGGACCGGGGCCAGTAAATGGCCTGGGCAAAGGAAAGTCGATGGAGATTCTCCGCCCTGCTCAGAGGCGGCAGGCAGCGGACAAATGTTACGGCTAGTCCAGCGGAGTGGCGTCGCGCCAGTAGGACGTTGGCACGGTTTCACCCTCCTGGCGGCGGCCGCCATGGAGGAAGTCCGGAAGTGTCGGCTCCTCGGTTGGCGAGGGGAGGCGGAAGATGGAGAGTTCGGACATGTCCAGGAGGCGTCGGCCTCCGGTCATAGTGTCCAAAATCCAGAACAGCCCGCACTCCGGCATCGTGTCCGTGACCGGGCCTCGATGGACCAGGATGTCCTTATGGAAGGCTTCGATGCCGTCGCCTGACGCGAGTTCATCCGTTGATTCCACAACCACACGGCCATTGCTTGCCATAACTGTCCTTTCCGCTTGCCGAGACTTCTCCCCACCTCCAGTTTTCCGTCCCAAGATGGCGGCCAGGTGTCATTAAGGTGATGTTTCCCTGACAACCACGTGGACGCAGACTCCCGCCTACTGGGTCAGTCGGTTCCAGGCTTCCAGGAACTTCCCGGCAAGGTAGGCGTGCCCGGCGGTGTTGGGGTGGGCGCCGTCGGCATCATAATTCGGGCTGTTCGCGGTGGTGAACCACCCGGCCTCGACGGCGTCAATGAATGGAGCGCCGGCCGCCGCGGCACCGTCCCGGACAGCGCTGTTCACGGTACGCAGGTCCTCTCCGAGGGGTTGCGGCGCGGACGGTCCCAGCACCACCACCTGGATGCCCGGCCAGAACCTGCGCGCGGCTTCAATGGTCTGGGTGGCGGCAGCTTTGACTTCTTCCGGATTGGTGATCTGGGAGTCGTTCTGGCCGCCCTGGAGAATAAGGACATTGGGAACAAAAGCGGGGTTCGCTGCGATGTTCCGCAACCGGACTTCGTACTCACCGCCCTGATCGTCCCGGGCGCCACCGCCCCAGGCGAACCCTGTCCCGCCCACCCCGTCAATGT
>NZ_VHIJ01000065.1:0-21709 GCF_006680095.1 Pseudarthrobacter sp. B4EP4b
CCGCTTCCCCACACCCACCGCCAGGCCCCCCGGGCAGCCGTCCGTATCCTGGCGATGTCTGCCGGCGGAACAGTGGCGGCGGCCGGCGTCCTCGCGGCCGGTGCCTTTGCCGTCGCCGGTGACCCTGCCGGCCCCGATGGAACGATGGCGGCCGCCACCCTCGCCCACGTGTCATCGCAGACACCAGCCGACGGCAGGCCACTGAGCGCTGAGCGGCTGTCCGCCCTGCGGACCGAGGGCTGGGTATGCCCGGACCTTGAAGCAATGGGATTCCACCTTGAGTCAGCAAAGGCAATGGTGCTGGAGGGCGCGCCCGCCGTCGAGCTGAAGCTTTCCGACGGGACGCACTACGCAACGGTCACTGAACGCCATAGTGCAGGGCCGGAAGCTGATCCGGCGGCTGAGGCGGGCGGAGAGCCGCTGCAGGTCCTCGCGTCCTCGCCCTGGTCGGCCACCTACCGGGCTCCGGGACGGACGTTCACCTACCAGTCCAACCTGCCGGCCGAGCAAGCCGACGATGCCGTTCCCATCCTGCAGCAGTTGAGCGAGCGCGCGGCCGAAGGTGTTTTTGCCGAAGCCTTGGACAGGCCGCCGTCACAGGGCGGGGAGCCCTTGGCAACCCGGCTGCAGCGCGGACTGAACAAGATCCTGGCTCTTTTTATCCCGTAATCGGGACGGATTCCGCCCGCTACGGACGGGAATCGTCACTGGCAGCCCGGAGAGGGTAATCTTCCTAAAGTGTTTGGAATCAACGGCCCGGAGTTCTTCCTTCTGCTGATCATTGGCGTCCTCGTGATCGGCCCCCAGCGGCTGCCCGAATACACGCAGAAACTTGCCAACCTGGTCAAGGAAGTCCGCCGCATGGCCTCTGGCGCGCGCGAACAGATCAAGGAAGAAGTAGGGATCGACATCGACGATGTCGACTGGAAGAAGTACGATCCCCGCCAGTACGATCCCCGGCGCATCATCAAGGAAGCGCTGCTCGACGACGACACCAAGCCCGTCAGCGCCGGTGCGCCCGCAGCCGTTGCCGCAGTCTCGGGTGCCGCTGCTGTCGCCGCAGCTGACACTGCCGCTCCCCAGCGGCCCGAGCGGGTGCTGCAGACGCTGCCGCCCGGCGAAGCCGCACCGTACGATACGGAAGCCACCTAGCCAACCTTCCGGGGAAGGTCAGCGCGGCTGCAGCCCCAGCTTCATTCCCGCCAGGCCACGTGGCCTGGCAGCAAGCCGGCCGGCAATCGCCAAAAGCGCCTCAGCAGCGGGCGTCTCTGCCTGGCCCAGGACGATCGGCAACCCCGTGTCGCCGCCCTCCCGCAGCTTGATATCCAGCGGGATCTGTCCGAGCAGCGGAACGTCCTCGCCCACGGTGGCCGTCAGCCTCTCAGCAAGCACCGTCCCGCCGCCGCTTCCGAACAAATCCATCCGGCCGCCGTCGGGCATTTCCAGGTACGACATGTTCTCGATAACGCCCGCCACCTTCTGCCCGGTCTGGGTGGCGATGGCGCCGGCACGCTCGGCGACGTCCGCGGCAGCTGCCTGCGGTGTAGTGACCACCAGGATCTCCGCCTTCGGCAGCAGCTGGGCCACGGAGATGGCAATGTCTCCGGTGCCGGGCGGCAGGTCCAGGAACAGGGCGTCCAGGTCGCCGAAGTACACATCGGTCAGGAACTGCTCCAGGGCGCGGTGCAGCATGGGACCCCGCCAGGCCACCGGCTGGTTGCCGCTGACGAACATCCCGATGGAAATGACCTTCACGCCGTAGGCAACGGGCGGAAGGATCATGTCGTCCACCCGGGTGGGCGCCTGGGTGATCCCCATCAGCGCGGGAACAGAGAAACCGTAGACGTCTGCGTCAACGATGCCTACCCGCAGCCCCTGGGCGGCCAGCGCGCAGGCCAGGTTGACGGTCACCGAGGACTTTCCCACGCCCCCCTTGCCGCTGGCCACGGCGTAGACCTTCGTCAGGGAGTCGGGCTGGTTGAACGGGATGCCGCGCTGGCCTGCAGCCCCGCGGAGCAGCTCCTTGAGGGCGTCGCGCTGTTCCTGGGTCATCACTTTGAGGTCCACGCCGACGGCGGTCACCCCGGGGACTGCCTGCAGCGCCTTGGTGGCGTCTGAGGTGATGGTATCCCGCAACGGGCACCCCGCGATGGTGAGCAGGACGGCGAGGGTGACCCGGCCGTCGTCGGCAATTTCCACTGATTCCACCATGCCAAGCTCGGTGATGGGACGGCGAAGCTCCGGATCGATGACTGTGGCCAGGGCGGCGTTGACAGCCTCCTGGGAGGGGCTGGCGGTAGGTGCGCTCAATTAACGTTCCTGGGTTGAATGGCCCGGTTTGACCCGGGGAATCTGCTGGGTGCGCGGATTCCGCTGCCGCTCACGCTGTTCCTTGAGCTTTTCCCGGACCTTGTCCCGTGGAGACTCGTGCTGCCCCTGGCCGGTTGAATCGTGGGTGCGGAGCTCTTCCTGGGCTTCCAGCATGTCTTCCAGGAGCGAGCGCAGTTCGGCGCGGACGTAGTCGCGGGTTGCCACCTCACGCAGGGCGATGCGCAGCGAGGCCAGTTCGCGGGTCAGGTACTCGGTGTCGGACAGGTTGCGTTCGGCGCGCTGGCGGTCCTGCTGCAGCGAGACCCGGTCACGGTCGTCCTGGCGGTTTTGCGCGAGCAGCAGCAGCGGCGCGGCGTAGGACGCCTGCAGGGACAGCATCAGGGTCAGCAACGTAAAACCGAGGTCACGGGAGTCGAACTGCCATTCCAGCGGCGCCCAGGTATTCCAGGCAAGCCAGATGACCACAAACACTGTCATGTAGACCAAGAACTGCGGCGTGCCCATAAACCGGGCAAAGCCTTCAGTGGCGTGCCCAAACGCGTCCGGGTCCGGGGAGAATTTGGGCAGGATCCGCTGGCGGCCGCTCAGCGGTGTATCGAGGCTCCCCGCGGGCACCGCCTTCGGTGAGGGCCGCTGGCCGGGGTTCTTTGGAACGCTGTTGTCAGCCAATACGGCCACCGAGCCTTCTTATCGGGGCTTCGCCATCGTGGGCGCGCCAGTCATCGGGCAACAGATGATCCAGAACGTCATCGACAGTCACCGCCCCCACAAGCCGGCCGGCATCGTTAACTACCGGGAGGGAGTTCAGGTTGTACGTGGCCAGGGTCCGGGCCACTTCGCTGATATGGGCCTGGTCGGACAACGGCTCCAGGTTCTTGTCCACGAGGTTGCCCAGCGACTCGAACGGCGGGAACCGGAGGAGCTGCTGGATGTGGACCACGCCCAGGAACCGGCCAGTGGGCGTCTCCAGTGGTGGCCGGGCGATGAAGATCGAGGAAGCCAGTGCGGGGGAGAGCTCCTCGCGCCGCACGTGCGCAAGGGCCTCGGCAACAGTGGCTTCGGGCGGCAGGATCACCGGCACGGGGGTCATCAGGCCGCCGGCAGTGTCCTCGTCGTATTCCAGGAGCCGCCGGACGTCCTCTGCGCCTTCGGGCTCCATCAGCTGGAGCAGTTCCTCTGCCTGCGCCGAGGGAAGCTCACCGAGGAGGTCGGCGGCGTCGTCGGGGTCCATTTCCTCCAGCACATCGGCGGCGCGCTGGACGTCCAGGGCGGAGAGGATCTCCACCTGGTCATCCTCCGGAAGCTCCTGCAGGACGTCGGCCAACCGTTCGTCCTGGAGTTCGCTGGCCACCTCGAAACGGCGTTTATCGCTCATTTCCTGCAGTGCTTCGGCGAAGTCGGCGGGTTTGAGGTCCTCGTGGTTTGCCACGAACTGGGTGGCGGCCTGCGGCTCGGTGCGGGGGCCCTGCAGGGCGTCCGCCCAGTCGATGATCAGGGTTTCGTTGCGCCGCAGCCGGCTTAGCGGCGAGAGCGAATGGCCGCGGCGGACAAAGAGCTTGCTGACGAACCAGTCGCGTGAGCGGCTCTGGTCCATGGCGATGTCCTCGATGGTGGCGTCGCCACTGCCGTCGCGGAGGGTGACGCGGCGGTCGAACATTTCCGCCACCACCAGTGTTTCGGCGCCGCGCTGTTCGAAGCGGCGCAGATTGACCAGGCCCGTGCAGATGATCTGTGTCTGGTCGATCGAGGTAATCCGCGTCATGGGCACAAAGACGCGCTTTTTGCCGGGTACTTCCACCACGATGCCCACCACGTGCGGGGCTCCCTGCGTCCCGCGGGAGAGCACAACAACATCGCGCAGCCGGCCCAGCCGGTCGCCCAGCGGGTCGAAGACGTCGAGTCCCAGCAGGCGCGCCACGAAGACGCGGGTAGGTGTTGTACTCACTCCTACAGGCTACCGAGTCTGCTCTCTTTTAGCGGAATTTACAGGCAGCACACATGCTGATGGGCAAGAATGGGACTATGGCAAACATATTTGGTGCTCCCAAGGCCGGCGGCCCCAACGGCATGGACGAAGCCAGGGCCGTTCCCACCGGCGACACCGTCGGCTCCTACACTTCCTACCTGGACGCCCAGAAGGCGGTGGACTACCTCGCGGACCAGCAGTTCCCCGTGCAGATGGTGTCCATCGTGGGCAATGAGCTGAAGATGGTGGAGCGGGTAACGGGGCGCCTGAGCTACCCGCGGGTGGCCTTGTCCGGTGCGCTGAGCGGCATGTGGTTCGGTTTGTTCGTTGGCGTGATGCTCTCCTTCTTCGCGCCGTCACCGGGGTACTTTTCCATCCTGACGTCCGTGTTGATGGGTGCAGCCTTCTTTATGCTCTTCGGCATTGTCACGTACGCGATGCAGCGGGGAAAGCGCGACTTCACGTCCACCAGCCAGGTGGTGGCCACCAACTATGACGTCATCGTGGCGCCCGAGGCTGCACACGAAGCACGGCGGCTCCTGCAGCAGCTGCCCATGACGCGCTCGGACGCCGCCGCAGGCAGCGGTCCCTATACCCAGCGCGACTACCAGAACCAGCCCTACCAGCAGCCGGGCCAGGGCCCCGCCCGCCCCAACGGCTGGAACGATCCTTATGGCCAGTCAACCGGTTCTTCTGTCCAGGCCCCTGGTTCATCTGCGCAGGAAAGCCCGGCCTACGGCGCCTCTGCCGGGCAGCAGGACGACGGCGTCGCGCAGCCGGCTTCCCCGGCGCCCGCCAGGCGTTACCCGGACCTGCCCGACGGCCGGCCCCAGTACGGCGTCCGGCTGCCGCAGCCTGGTCCTTCCGCCGATGCGCAGGCCGCGCCCCAGCGCCCGGCCGGCGACCAGGGCCCCCTTGAGGAGCCTCGTCCCGTGGATGAGCAGCGCCCGTCGGGCGATTCGCGGCAGTAGCCGTTCCCACAATGCAAAAGCGGGGCCACCGGAAAAATTCCGGTGGCCCCGCTTTTGGGTAATACGGGGAGCTAGTGTGTCCCCTCGGCTTCGCGGTAGATGCCGGCCATCCAGTTCTCCACGTCCTCGGCCTTGCGGGGCAGGGCGGCACTGAGGTTGACGGGGCCTGCGGCGGTCATCAGGATGTCATCCTCGATGCGGACGCCAATGCCGCGGTACTCCTCCGGAATTGCGAGGTCCTCTTCCTTGAAGTACAGGCCGGGCTCGATGGTGAACACCATGCCTTCGCTGAGAATGCCGTCCAGGTAGAGCTCCCGCTTGGCCTGCGCGCAGTCGTGGACATCCAGGCCCAGGTGGTGGCTGGTGCCGTGCGGCATCCAGCGCCGGTGCTGCTGGCCCTCCGGGCTGATGGCCTCTTCCACGCTGACGGGAAGAAGGCCCCATTCGGCGAGCCGCTCGGCCAGTACGGTGGTGGCAGCGGTGTGGATGTCGCGGAATTTTGTGCCGGGCTGCGCCGCGGCGAATCCTGCGTCTGCGGCGTCCAGGACAGCCTCGTAGACCTTGCGCTGGACGTCGCTGAACACTCCGGTGGCGGGCAGGGTCCGGGTGATGTCCGCGGTGTACAGCGAGTCGGCTTCCACCCCGGCGTCCACCAGCAGGAGCTCGCCGGCGTTGATCCTGCCCGTGTTGCGGGTCCAGTGCAGGACGGTGGCGTTGTTGCCGGAGGCGGCGATGGTGTCGTAGCCGAGTTCGTTGCCCACCTCCCTGGCGCGGGCGAAGAAGGCGCCCTCCACCACCCGTTCACCCCGGGCGTGCGTCAGCGCGCGGGGGAGGGCCTTGACTACCTCTTCGAACCCTTCCACGGTGGCGGCGACGGCGAGTTTCATCTGCTCGACCTCCCACTCGTCCTTCAGCAGGCGCAGCTCGGAGAGGGCTTCACTGAGCTTCTCATCCAGGGCATCCAGCACAGCGAGGTCCAGGTTGTCCGGGTCCTTGGCGGTGTTGTACCGGGCAGTGTCCACCAGGGCGTCGATGTTTTCGTCCACCTTGCGTACCAGGCGGATGGAGATGCCGCCGATCTCCGGGGCGCCCACATCCTTGGTGATGGCCGTCTCGAGCTGGTCGATATGGGCAGTGGCCAGGCCCAGGCGGGCCTCGAATTCGGCCAGCGTGGGGCGTGCCCCGATCCAGAACTCGCCGGAGCGCGAATCGGCGTAGAACTGTTCGGTATCGCGGCCGGCCAGGGGCCGGAAGTACAGCGTGGCACGGTGGTTCGCGCCGTCGTCGCCCTTTCCTTCCTCTACAGGCTCCAGGATCAGGACGGCGTCCGGCTCATGGTCAAGGCCGAGCCCGGTGAGGTGCGCGAAGCCGGAGTGGGGGCGGAAGCGGTAGTCGCAGTCGTTGGAGCGGACCTTCAATGGCCCGGCAGGGATGACCAGGCGTTCGCCTTTGAACAGGCCGGAGATGGCCTTGCGCCGGGTCGCGGCGTAGCTGGCCACGGCGTCGCGCGCCGGGAGTTCCTGGCTGGACGGCGCCCAGTTGCTGGCCATAAAAGCCTTGAAGGCGTCGGAACTGGGCCGCTGGGAGCGGTTGTTCACGCGCTCGTCCAGGGGCTGGGAAGCAGAATCGGGGGTGTTATCGGCATCGTTCACGGCACCATCGTCTCACCAGCATGAAGGCTTGTGCGAATACCTGCATGATCATGGGAGCCGGGGTCAACTAGGCTGGGCAGGTGAGGATTGACCTGCATGCCCACTCCAATGTTTCCGACGGCACGGAAAAACCGGCCGACGTGATGGCATCCGCTGCCCGTGCGGGGCTGGACGTGGTGGCGCTGACCGACCATGACTCCACCGCGGGCTGGGCCGAGGCTTCCGCTGCTGCCGTGGAGTACGGCGTTGCGCTGGTGCCTGGGATGGAGGTCTCGTGCCGGACGGAGCAGGGAATCAGTGTCCATCTCCTGAGCTACCTGCATGATCCGGACCATCCAGGGCTGCTGGAGGAAATCACCAAGGCCAAGGATGCCCGGCTGACCCGTGCTGAGCGGATGGTCACCCTGCTGGCCGAGGATTACCCGCTCACCTGGGACGACGTCATCCACCATGTGGCGCCGGGCGCCACCCTGGGCCGCCCGCACATCGCCGACGCGCTCGTGGCGGCCGGCGTGGTGGAGGACCGGTCCGAGGCGTTTGCGTCCATCCTCACCTCCCGGTCCCGCTACTTCATCCAGCACTATGCGCCGGACCCGGCCACCGCCGTCGAACTGGTCCGTGCAGCGGGAGGAGTTCCCGTGTTCGCCCACCCGGTAGCCTCCGCGCGCGGCCGGATTGTGGGGGAGCGCGTCTACCAGGAGATGATCGACGCCGGACTGGCTGGCCTGGAAATCGACCACCGCGACAACCCTGAGGAAGGCCGCGGGTTCCTGCGAAGGCTCGCCGCAAAGCATGACCTGCTGATCACCGGGTCCTCGGACTATCACGGGACCGGCAAACCGAACCTGCTCGGCGAAAACGTCACCGCCCCTGAGGTCCTCGCCAGGATCGAGGAGCTGGGGACGGGAACCACCGTCGTCCGCCCCTGACCCCCCGCCCCAACTGGGTAGCGCTATGTGTCGTTTTGGAGCGTCAAAACGACACTTGGCGCTACTTACTTGGGCGGGAAGGACGTGAACTGGGCGTGCGCACCGAGGCGCTTGGCCATGATGTCGATGGCAGGCTGGTTCTGGTCCACGCACACAAACCTCCGGCCGAGCTTCGCGGAGACGGCCCCCAGTGTCCCGGAGCCGGCGAAGAAGTCCAGGCACCAGTCGCCGGGCCGGCTTGAGGCTGCCACCACGCGTCGGACCAGGCCTTCGGGCTTCTGCGTGGGGTAGCCGGTTTTTTCCTTGCCGGTGGGGGAGACGATGGTATGCCACCAGACGTCAGTGGGCAGCTTTCCCAGTTCACGCTTGGCAGGGGTCACCAGTCCCGGGGCCATGTACGGCTCGCGGTCCACCTCGGCGCTGTCGAAGTGGTACTTCGCCGGGTTTTTCACATACACCAGGATGTTGTCGTGCTTGGTGGGCCACCGGTTTTTGGCCCGGGCGCCGTAGTCATAGGCCCAGATGATCTCGTTCAGGAAGCATTCCCGGCCGAAGATCGCATCCAGCATCACCTTGGCGTAGTGCACCTCGCGGTAGTCCAGGTGCAGGTACAGGGTGCCGTCGTCGGCCAGCAGGCGCCACGCCTCCACGAGCCGCGGCTCGAGGAAGGACCAATAATCACTGAACGCGTCGTCGTAGCGGTGCAGCGCGCCCTTGATCGTGTCGTAGGAGCGCCCCTTAAAGCCCAGCCGGTCGCCGGTGCCCTCAGCATTGGCCACCATGGTGGTCTGCTGGCGCTGCTGCGGCCGGCCGGTGTTAAACGGCGGATCCACATAAATCAGTGTGAAGGCGCCGTCCGGCAGCGAGGGGAGGAAGTCCGCGTTGTCCGCGTGAACCACCAGGCTGCTGCCGTCCGGCGCCCAGACAGTGTCAGTCATATAGGGGTTTAGGCCTCGGTGCTGCCAGGCTGTGCGGCCTTGTCGCCGGCCACGACCTCACCGTTGCGGCGGCGGGTCCGCGTCCGCGGGCGGCGGGTACGTGAGGGCTGTTCCGTTTCGGTGGCGGCGGGGGCCTCGCCGGCGGCGGCAGGGCTTTCCGCCGCATCGGACGTACGACGGCGGCGCTCACCGGAGCGGCTGGTGTCCCCGCCCGTGCGGCCGCCTTCGCGGTTACCGCCACGGCCTTCACGGCCGCGGTTGTCCCGGTCACGGCCGTCGCGGGCCCGGCCTGCGTCGCGGCCGCTGCGGCTGTTCTTCTTGCCGGTCTCGCCCAGGTCCTCCAGGACCTCTGCGTCGACGCCGGCCAGGGTGCGCTTATCGCGCGGCAGGCGGCCTTTGGTGCCCTCAGGGATGTCGAGGTCCGTGTACAGGTGCGGGGAGGATGAGTACGTTTCCACCGGCTCGGGCACACTCAGGCCCAAGGCCTTGTTGATCAGGCCCCAGCGGGGCATGTCGTCCCAGTCCACGAAAGTGACGGCAGTGCCCTTGTTGCCGGCGCGGCCGGTACGGCCCACGCGGTGCAGGTAGATCTTTTCGTCTTCGACGCACTGGTAGTTGATGACGTGGGTTACGTCCTCGACGTCGATGCCGCGGGCAGCCACGTCGGTGGCCACGAGGACGTCCACCTTGTTGTTGCGGAAGGCCCGGAGTGCCTGCTCGCGGGCGCCCTGGCCGAGGTCGCCGTGGATGGCGGCGGCGGCGAACCCGCGGTCCACCAGTTCCTCGGCCACCTTGGCGGCAGTGCGCTTGGTCTTGGTGAAGATGATGGTGCGTCCGCGGCCCTTGGCCTGGAGGATGCGGGCCACCACCTCGATCTTGTCCATGCTGTGCGCGCGGTAGATCAGCTGGCGGATGTCGCGCTTGGTCAGGCCTTCATCCTCCGGGTCCGCGGCACGGATGTGGGTGGGCTGGGTCATGTAGCGGCGGGCCATGGCGATGACCGGGCCGGGCATGGTGGCGGAGAACAGCAGGGTCTGGCGCACGGCCGGCGTTGCGGCGATGAGGGTTTCGACGTCGGGCAGGAAGCCGAGGTCCAGCATCTCGTCGGCCTCGTCCAGGATGACGATCTTGACGTTTTTCAGGCTCAGGTGCTTCTGCTTGAAGAGGTCGATGAGGCGGCCAGGAGTGCCCACCACAACCTCTACGCCCTGCTTCAGGGCTTCCACCTGGGGCTCATAGGCGCGGCCGCCGTAGATGGTGGCAATGCGGGCGTTGCGCTTCCGCGACGCGGTCTGCAGGTCATTGGCCACCTGCACTGCGAGTTCGCGGGTAGGAACGATGACCAGGGCCTGCGGCGCACCGGGGACCGCGAGCTTGTCATAACCGGGATCGTCCTGGCCCACCACGCGCTGCAGCGCGGGGATGCCGAAACCGAGGGTCTTGCCGGTACCGGTCTTGGCCTGGCCGATGATGTCGTGGCCGGACAGGGCCACCGGCAACGTCATGGCCTGGATGGGGAACGGGTGTGTAATTCCGGCGTCGGCCAGGGATTCCACGATGTCGGCGCGCACGTTGTAGTCCGCGAAGGATTTTTCCGCGATCTCATGCGGCTTCTCATCCGAGATGATGGTTTCTTCGGGCTCGATGGTTTCGGTGCCGGACTCGTCGGTCAGGAGCTGGTGGGTATGCAATTCACTCACTGGGGAGTTTCCTTATTCATTTGGGCATTGGCGCTGCCTGCTCAACGGGCCTGCCGTAAGGCTGTTCCGGAGCACGCTCGGGCGCACAAGCAATTCCAGTGGAAGCCGATCGCGGGCTATCTAAATGCTGGCACTGGTGACCAACGGGTAAATCTCAAGATCGCGTAGGGGCGGGCTTGTTGGTTTCAAATCAAGGAAATCAACGACCGGGCATCCATTTCTACTCCTTCAGTCTAGCGGCAGGGAGCCCAAATACCGGCTTTGGGCCTTCAACACCGCCCCAGTGCTGCTATTGGACCAGCTCGAAATGGACTTCCCGGGTGGCGATATCCGAGGAGACCAGGCGCACGCGGACCTTTGTTCCGGGCTCCAGCTCGCCGGCGCAGCGGGCCGTAACCGCGGGGTCCGCGATCTGGATGGTCCCCGAACCGCCGTTCCCGTTGCCGTTCCCGTTCTTGCCGTTGCCGTTTTTCCCGTTGTCCTTTTGGGGCTTGGAACCGGAAATGACGATCGCGTCGAACTCCTGGCCCACGTGGTTGACCAGCAGGGCCGCCTCCACAGTGTCCAGGGCCATTTTCTCCATCCGCGACGCCAGTTGGTCGGATCCGGCCATGATTTCCGGCAACGTTGGCAGGGCATCCCGTGCCCAGCCCGGTACCTTGCCGCCGTTGCTCAACGCCTCACAGATGACCAGGACAAAGCGGTCCACCAGGCGGCGCAGCGGGGCAGTGGTGTGCGCATAGGCGGCGCCGATGGCGGACTGGACGGCATCTTCGGGCACGGACCCGTCAAAGGCCGTGTAGGCAGCGCCGCGGAACAACATCCCGGCGGAGTGCATGATGGCCAGTTGGCGGGGATCGGTGGGGTCCAGGCTCCGCAGGTACTCGCCGTAGCTGACTTCACCGTCCCAGGGCTTGCCCAGGGCTTCGGTCTGCAGCCGGAAATGGTTCAGCGAGCGCTCATCGGGCGATGGCATGGTGCGCAGGATGCCCACTTTTCCCGTGAGCATGAGGCGGGCCGCTGCCATTCCGGTCATCAGCGAGATCTGGGCGTTCCAGTCCTCCACGGGCAGCTGGGGAGCAGCAGCGATCCGGTAGCCGCCGTCGGGCAGCTGGACGATCTCCTGGTCGGGCATGTTCAGGCTGGCGCCGCCGCGGGCACGCTCCAGTTCCACGCGCTTGAGCCCCACCTCTTTAAGGAGCTTCAGCACCGGCGGAGCCGTTCCGGCGTCCAGTTCCGCCTGCGTGCCCTTGTAGCTGAGCTTGGCCCGGCTGCGGATACGGGCCCGCCTGACGGCGACGGACGTGACCTCCGCGGCACTGTCCAGGCGGAAATCCCAGACGAATGCAGAGCAGTCCTGGTCCGGAAGGAGGCTGCCGGCCTGTTCACTGATGATTTCCGGATGCAGCGGGATCCGCCCGTCGGGGGCGTAGAACGTCTGTCCGCGGCGCCTTGTTTCCGCGTCCAACGGTCCGCCGGGCGTGACGAATGCGGGCACGTCGGCGATGGCGTAGAGCACGTGGTACCCGTCGCCGTCGGGCTCGATGAACAGTGCCTGGTCCAGGTCGGTGGAGGAGGCGGGATCAATGGTGACGAACTCGACGGCGGTGAGGTCGTAGGCGGGCAGCTGCAGGGATTCGACGGCCGCTTTGGCATCCGCCACGGCGTCGTCAGGGTAGGCGCCAGGCAGCTCCAGTTCGGTCCGCAGCGCACTGAGCGCCGCCTCGAGCGCGTTGTTGTGCTGGTGGACGTTGGGAGCCAGCCGATGGTGTGACACGAAAATCAGCCTAACTCGAATTCCGGCGATAATGCAGGCATCCGGGCCGGGAAGGGCGCACGGTAAAACCAGGGTAGCGGGCGTCAGCGGACTGGATGGTCAGTGAACCGTATCGCCGGAGACCGGACAGCCTCAGGAACCGGGGGCATCCAAGGCTGCGAGGAGCGATGCGGCGGCGGCCGAGGGATCGTCCGCCTCCGTGATGGCCCGGACCACCACAATGCGGCGGGCGCCTGCTTCCACTACCTGCTCAACGTTGCCGTGGTCGATGCCGCCGATGGCAAACCAGGGGACACCGGCGTCGGGCTGTCCTTCCTGTCCCCCAGCACTGGCCGCCGCGGCAGCGTACTTCACCAGCTCAAGCCCGACGGCGGCCCGCCCCGGTTTGGTGGGCGTTGCCCACACGGGGCCCACGCAGAAGTAGTCCAGCCCCGCGGGTCCGGCCGCTGCCGCAAGGGCCGCGTCCACCTGCTCCGGTGCATGGCTGGACAGTCCGATGGCTGCGTTGCCGTTGAGCAGGGTGCGCGCGGCAGCGAGGGGAAGGTCCTTCTGGCCGATGTGGAACACCGGCGCGCCGGACAGCACTGCAATGTCAGCCCTGTCATTGACAGCCCACAGGCGGCCGTGGCGCTCCGCGGTTTCCTTCAGCACGGCCAGGATTTCCAGTTCCTCCGCGGCCTCAATGGTCTTGTCCCGGAGCTGGATGATGTCCACGCCGCCGGCAAAAGCGGCATCCACGAACTGCCCGAAATCGCCGCGGTCCTTGCGGGCATCCGTGCAGAGATACAGGCGCGCGGAGCTGAGGCCGTTGCTGATTTTGGTGGTGCTGAGGACATCGGTGCCGGCGGCAGGAGTGTGGGACACATTCATGGGGGCAAGCCTAGTTCCTCTACACTTGCCTCGTACTGCGGGAGCCCGCGGCAGCTGTCACAAAGCGCCGGGCTGAGAGGGCGTCAGAGCCGACCGCTTGACCTGATCCGGCTAGTACCGGCGTAGGGAAGGAGACACATGGGCGCACTATCTGGCCGCGCAATGAAACAACAGGCCGCGCGCGCCGGCGGCACCATCCAGGCTGACGTCGCCGTCATAGGCGGCGGGGTTATCGGCCATGGGATCGCCTGGGAGGCACAACGCTCCGGGCGGTCCGTGGTGCTCATCGACGACGCACCGGGTTCGGGTGCCAGCTGGGCGGCCGCCGGGATGCTCGCCCCCGTCAGCGAACTGCACTACCAGGAGGAGGGCCTCCTGGAGCTGATGCTGGACAGTTCGACGCGCTGGCCCGCTTTTATTGCCGGGCTCCGCGCAGCATCGGGTGCTGATCCGGGATACATCACGACGCCGACCCTCGCCGTGGGTGGCGACGCCGCGGACCGCCGGGCACTGATGGACCTGCGCGGAGTACAGCAGGCCAACGGCCTCAGCGTGGAACCGCTCACCGTCCGCGAAGCCCGTCAACGGGAGCCACTGCTCAGCCCGGCGATCGCCTGCGCGCTGGACACCCCGGCCGATCACCAGGTGGATCCGAGGCTGCTGGTGGACTGCCTGCGTCAGGCGCTCGCCGGCCACGGCGGCCACGGCAGCGGCAGTGACGCGAACGGGGCCGGGGGCGATGGCACAGCTGTAGCAGGCGCCGTCGACGGCTACTCGGTGCCGGACAAGGCAACGGCACTTCTGTGGCAGGACGGGGCCGTTGCCGGCGTGCAGTTGGCCGGCGGGGGAACCATCCTGGCCGCAGAGACCGTGGTGGCGAACGGGCTGCACGCGGCAGAACTTCAATCACTCCCGGAAGGCCTGCACCTTCCGCTGCGGCCCGTCTATGGGGACATCCTGCGGCTCGCCGTGCCCCGGCACCTGCAGCCGTTGGTGACCTCCACGGTCCGCGGATTGGTCCACGGCGTTCCGGTGTACATCGTTCCCCGGCGGGACGGCACCGTGGTCATTGGGGCAACCCAGCGCGAAGACGCGCCGGCTACTGCGCATGCCGTTTCCGCCGGTGGGGTCTACCAGCTCCTGCGCGACGCGCAGGTGCTGGTTCCCGCCGTCGCCGAACTCGAACTGCTGGAATGCACTGCCCGCGCCCGGCCCGGAACCCCGGACAATGCCCCGCTGCTGGGGCGCGTGCCCGCAACGCAAGGCATTGCGGGACAGGCCGGACACGTCCCCGGCCTCATCGTGGCCACCGGGTTCTTTCGCCACGGCGTCCACCTGACGCCGGCCGCAGCCGCCATTTGCCGGGACCTCCTGGACGGCCGCGAGGATCCCCGCTGGGCACCCTTCAACCCGTCCCGCTTCAACGCCACACCCGCCGCGACTACCCGCTTCCCAACCGGCCGCCTGAGCCACCAACCGCCCACAAAGGAATCAGTATGAACATCACCTTGAACGGAACCCCGCACCCAGTGCCGGATGGTGCTTCCATCACGCAGCTCGTCAGCCAGGTCACCGGCCGTCCCCTCGGCGCGGACGGGCAGGCCACGGATGGGCAGAAGCTCGGTATGGCCGTGGCACACAACGCCCAGGTAGTGCCGCGCAGCCAGTGGTTCGCCACTGCGCTCGCGGACGGCGACGAGGTCGAACTCGTCACGGCTGTGCAGGGAGGCTGACCCATGAGCGAAACCATCACTGCTGCAACCTCTGCCGCGCTCCACGATCCGCTTGTCATTGACGGCGTCGAACTGGAATCCCGGCTCATCATGGGCACGGGGGGCGCACCCAGCCTGGACGGCCTCGGCGCTGCGCTCCTCGCCTCCGGGACAAGCCTGACCACGGTGGCCATGCGCCGCTATTCGACGGCGGAGACAGGCTCTCTGTTCCAGCTGCTCGTGGACCACGGCATCCGGGTGCTGCCCAACACAGCCGGCTGCTTCACCGCCCGGGACGCCGTGCTCACGGCCGAGCTGGCCCGCGAGGCACTGGAAACCGACTGGGTGAAACTGGAAGTCATCGCGGACGAGCAGACGCTCCTGCCGGACGCCGTCGAACTGGTGGACGCCACGGAACAGCTGGTCCACCGGGGCTTCAAAGTGTTCGCCTACACCAACGACGATCCTGTCCTTGCCCTCCGGCTCGAGAACCTTGGCGCCACGGCCGTAATGCCGCTCGGATCACCTATCGGTACCGGCCTGGGTATCCTGAACCCGCACAACATCGAACTGATTGTGTCCCGGGCCTCGGTTCCGGTGGTCCTGGACGCTGGCATCGGCACTGCCTCGGATGCGGCCCTGGCCATGGAGCTGGGCTGCGACGCTGTCCTGCTGGCCACGGCGGTGACCCGCGCCCAGAATCCTGTCCTCATGGGGGAGGCCTTCAAACACGCGGTGATCGCCGGTAGGCTGGCGAAAGCGGCCGGCAGGATACCGCGCCGCGAACATGCACTGGCGTCGTCGGCCATGGAAGGCCGGGCCGAGTTCCTGTAGCCCTTCCGGCCAGCGGCGGCCCGGGCATGGGCAACGCAACAAAGGAGCAGCCATGGCCAGCAAGGACGTTCTTTCCCCCGAACGGCTCGAGGACGCACTGGCCGTCCTGGCCGACTGGCGCTACCGCAACGGCGCCCTCCTCACCGTGTACAAAGTGCCGACGTCGGCCGCCGCGCTTGAGCTGATTGCCGCCGTCGGACGCCTGGCCGAAGAACAAAACCACCACCCGGACCTGGACTGGCGGTACAACAGGGTGTTCCTCCGCTACACCTCCCATGACGCCGGGGGAGAGGTGACCGCGCGCGACGTCGGGGCGGCTGAGGCAGTCAGTGAGGCCGCCGCCGCGGTCCATGCCGTTGCCGAGCCCGCGAAGCATCCAGCAGCCGCCTGATCATGCTGCGCGTTTAAACGCCTGTGACCACTGCCCAGGGCAGTGGTCACAGGCGTTTAACTTTGGGGTTCTGCCGTTAGAGCCGCAAAATCGCGGTGAGCCGTTCCAGATCCCGCTTGGCCCGGACGCGGCCCAGGAAGATGACTGCAGCCACGGCCGCCGCTGCTCCGAGCACCATGGGCAGGACCCACGGCATCCAGGTCAGCCCCGGACGGTAGCCGAAACCGGCAGCCATCAAGATGATCCAGCTCAACGCTCCCACGCCAACTGCAACGCCGGCGGGCAGGCCAACGCCGTACTTAGTGTGGCGTTTGTCGTTGGCCCAGACGATGAAACCTGCGGCGGCAGTCACCAGCACCACGATGGTCAGCGAAAGCATGGCTCTCCTCGGAATAACCGCCCTGTCCGGACGGCAGCGGCTAGAACTGGCCGAAACCTACGCGGCGCTGTTCTTCGGCGCCGATTTCAACGTATGCCAGGGCCTTGCCGGGAACAATGATCAGGCGTCCCTTGTCATCCTTGAGGCGCAGGTCACCGCCGTTGCTGATGGCTTCCTCGACGACCTTGGCCACGGAGTCTGCGTCCTCGTTTGACTCGAGCACAATTTCGCGGCCAACGTTCTGAACGCCGATCTTTACTTCCACAGGGGGCCTCCCAGCCAGTTCACGTTTCTCGGTTATGTCTTATTTGTAGTCTAGGACTCTTTGGGGAAGCGAGAGATTCCGCGCCAAGCTAAACGGTAAATGAGGTCGCTGGCCACATCGAGGTCCAGGTTGCCGTCCGTTTCGAGCCAGTAGCGCGCACTGACCTGGGCCATGCCGGCAAGCCCGCGGCCCAGCAGTTCGGCTTCCAGGTGCGGAAGTTTGGTGTCTTCGGCGATGACGCGGGCAATGGCATCGGCGAAGGTCCGGTTGAAGGTTTCGAGCCGCGAGCTGACATCGGGATCGTTGATGAGGTCCGATTCGAACACCAGCCGGTGGGCCTGGTCATCGTTGGCGATGAACTGGAAATAGGCCCGCATGACGGCCTGGACGCGTTCATCGTTGTCCGTGGTGGAGTTCAGGGCCCCCAGCATCAGCTCGGTCAGGGACGCCAGGTGGCTTTCCAGCAGGGCCAGGTACAGTTCACGCTTCGAAGGGAAGTGCTGGTAGAGGACGGGTTTGCTGACGTGGGCGGTCTCGGCAATCTCGTCCATAGCTGCGCCGTGGTAGCCATTGGCCACAAAAACTTCCTGTGCTGCGGAAAGGAGCTGTGCACGTCTTTCGTCCCTGGGAAGCCGGGCGGACCGTTGCCCGGCGGGGCGCGGGGCGGTGTGCGGTTCGGCTGCGGACGGGCGGCCGGCCCGTGCTTCATGGACCACAGTTGTCCTTCTTTCCCTTGCTGTTACCCCCACTCTACTTCGGGGTAATATGACCCGGCGGTATCCCGGGGCATACATTGAAGTATGGCTTCGACATTCACCGCAAATGTTTCAACAGTTTCACTGGATCCGCTGGTTGAACCGGCTGGTGAGCTGACTGCTGCCGAGGTGGAACGCTACTCGCGGCACCTCATCATTCCCGAGATCGGCGCGCTCGGACAGCGGCGGCTCAAGAATGCAAAGGTGCTGGTGATCGGTGCCGGCGGGCTGGGGTCACCGGCGCTGCTGTACCTCGCCGCCGCCGGAGTGGGGACCCTGGGCATCATCGACGACGACGCCGTTGACCTCAGCAACCTGCAGCGCCAGGTCATCCACGGCGTAGCGGACGTGGGCCGGCCCAAAATCGAGTCGGCACGGGACTCCATTGCCGCCCTCAACCCCCTGGTGGACGTCCGGCTGCATAATGTCCGGCTCGATGCCGGCAACGCCCTGGAGCTGTTCGCCGACTATGACCTGATCCTGGACGGCGCCGACAACTTCGCCACCCGCTACCTGGTCAACGATGCCGCCGCCATCCTGGGCAAGCCCTACGTCTGGGGTTCCATCTTCCGGTTTGACGGCCAGGTGAGTGTCTTCTGGGAGAAGCATGGTCCCACCTACCGCGACCTCTACCCTGAGGCGCCGCCGGCAGGCTCCGTGCCCTCCTGCGGCGAGGGAGGCGTGTTCGGCATGCTCTGCGCCGCGGTGGGATCGCTGATGGTGACGGAGGCAGTGAAGCTGATCACCGGCGTCGGACGTTCACTGCTGGGCCGCGTGGCACTCTTTGACGCACTGGGCGGAAGCTGGCGCGAAATCCGTGTGTCGAAAGACCCTGCGGCGGCGCCTATCACGGAGCTGACGGATTACGAGGCATTCTGCGGCATCACGCCGGCGGCCCCGTCGGATACCGAACACACCGTCACGGCCACGCAGCTGGCCACCATGCTCGCTTCGCGGAAGGCGGGGCTGAAGGACTTCGAACTGGTGGATGTGCGGGAATCGGGGGAGTACGACATCGTCCGGATCGACGGCGCCACGCTGATCCCGCAGGGCCGGATCCTGGCCGGCGAGGCGTGGAATGAGCTTCCACAGGACAAAGAGATTGTGTTCCACTGCAAGGCCGGCACCCGGTCAGCCAACGTGCTGGCCGCGGCACAAAAGGCGGGCTACCAGCGGGTCAGCCATCTCGACGGCGGAATCCTTGCCTGGGTGCGCGACGTGGAACCCCACAAGCCCGTCTACTGAGGCCCCCAAACCAGCAACGCTCTCTCACTTAACGCTTGCTTTTTAGGAACGCTCTCTCACTTAAGGTGCCCTCCCTCTGCGTCAGGCTGGTTGTGAGTCAGTCAGTCGAAGAGAGCAGGAGCAGCCATGACTGTTGGTCCACGAGGTATTAGCCGTGATGAGATTCGGGAATTGGTGCATGAGTATTACGTCCAGCCGTACGGGACGAGGAAGGAATGGCTTGCCTCTCAGCCGGTGACTGAGTGGACGTTCCGGCGGTGGCGGAAGATGATTCAGGAGGGTGACCTCGACCGGAATCTGATTCCACGAGAGCATGGGAATATGGCCCGCACGAATGGCGAGTGGTCCGCGTTTGAAAAGGCGCGCGCCAAGGAGATCGCCCAACACGAGTCCGAAGTCGAACAGCTCAAGGGCCGTATCCGTGAACTTGAAGGCACGAATACAGCTCTGGGAAAAGCTATCGGGCTCTTGCACGAGTTGAACGTGCCAGAGCCCGATACGGCCCGGGCGAACGATCCGAAAAGTTCATCGAAGCCGAGAACCGGCTCGTCCGGGAGCTGACAACGCTCACCGGATCGCAGCGTCAGGCCCTCGAGTTTGCCGGAGTATCACGGTCGACCTGGCATTACCGGCAGAACCCCCGCGAACGCGTGCAGGACCCGCTCGGACAGTCCGAGCGGGCCTATGAATCGCGGATCAGCACGGCGGACCGCGACCGGATCGCAGAGTACATTCTGGAGGGCTGGGCCGAGCGGGTCTCTGTTGACCATTCCTACGCGGCGGCTTGGGACAACGGGGTAATGCTCGCATCCCGGCGGACCTGGTGGCGGGTCGCGGCCCAGATCGAGGACCAGATGCTGCGCCCGGCGATCCCTACCAGGAGCGGGAACAAACGGCCCCCGCGGGAGAAACCCGTCGTGATGGCCACCGGCCCTGGTCAGGTCTGGTCCTGGGACATCACCGATCTGTATTCACCCTGGCGGGGAAAGTCGTTCAAAGCCTATTCAGTCCTTGATATCTACTCCCGCCACATGGTTGCCTGGCGGGTCGAGGAACGGGAAGCGGACCATCTCGCCGTGGAGATGTTCGAAACCGCCATCGCCGAACACGGCGCCCCGCGCATAGTTCACGCCGACTCCGGGCCGGCGATGCGATCAAACCTGCTTCGCGACACTCTCACCAGCCACGGAGTGGAACTCTCGCACAACCGGCCCTACGTCTCGAACGACAACCCGTTCTCAGAATCCGGATTCCGGACCATGAAATACCGGCCCGGCTACCCACGCGTGTTCAAAGAACTCGAGACCGCCCGGGCCTACCTTGCCGACTATGTCCCCTGGTACAACACCGAACACAAACACTCAGGCATCGCACTCTTCTCACCCTCTCAGGTCCACGACGGGTCCTGGGAGGAACTCTGGAAAACACGCGACCAGGCACTACAGCGCTACTACGACAAAAACCCCGAACGCTTCCACCGGCGCCCCAGCACACCCACCCCCGACAGCCACGCCGGCATCAACCTCCCGGCACCAGCAGCAAAACAACCAACCCAATGACTCCACACAGCTTGACAGCCTGCGCCTTTCGAAGGACGCTCTCTCACTTTCCGGGACTGTCTGAATAACGGTGTGTGAGGGTCCGGCCTGATCCGAAAGGAGACGGCCGTGTCAGAGTCCACGACCGAGATGACAGGGGTGATGATCGATCCTGTGACGGGAGAGATCATCGATCAGAAGGAGCTTGCGGAGCGGTTGCTCGCGCAGGCCAAGGAGCAGGGCGTGAGCCTGGTAGGCCCGGGCGGGCTGCTGAACCAGCTGACGAGGAATGTGCTGGAGACCGCGCTGGAAGCGGAACTGACCGAGCACCTGGGCCACGAGCATGGCCAGACGCCGGTCGGCGCTAACATGCGGAACGGTACGAGGTCCAAGACCGTGCTGACCGAGATCGGTCCGGTCGAGATTGAGGTGCCCCGGGATCGGGACGGATCGTTCGAGCCGGTGATAGTGCCCAAGCGGAAACGGCGTCTGGACGGGATCGACCAGATCGTCCTCTCGCTCTCTGCCCGGGGGCTGACGACCGGGGAGATCGCGGCGCACTTCGAGGAGGTTTATGGGGCAAAGGTCTCCAAAGACACGATCAGCCGCATCACGGAGAAGGTCGCCTCGGAGCTGGCCGAATGGTCGGCCCGGCCTTTGGATCCGATGTATCCGGTGCTCTTTGTCGACGCGGTCGTGGTCAAGGTCCGTGACGGGCAGGTGCGCAACACCCCGTTCTATGTCGTCATGGGGGTCACCACCAGCGGCGAGCGGGAGATTCTGGGCATATGGGCCGGCGACGGCGGCGAGGGTGCACGGTTCTGGCTGCAGGTCTTTTCCGAGCTGAAGAACCGGGGCGTGGAGGATGTGTTGATCGCCGTCTGCGATGGGCTCAAGGGCCTGCCGGAGGCGATTACGACCACGTGGGAGCGGACGGTCGTGCAGCAGTGCATCGTGCACTTGATCCGCAACAGCTTCCGCTACGCCGGACGCCAGCACCGCGACGGGATCGTCAAGGCGCTCAAGCCGGTCTACACGGCCCCGTCCGAGCAAGCGGCGAAGGACCGGTTCGCCGAGTTCACGGCTGAGTGGGGTCAGCGGTATCCGGCCATCGTGCGGCTCTGGGAATCCTCCTGGGCTGAATTCGTGCCCTTCTTGGAGTACGACGTGGAGATCCGGCGGGTGATCTGCACGACGAACGCAATCGAGTCGATCAACGCGCGCTACCGAAGGGCAGTAAGGGCCCGCGGGCACTTTCCGAACGAAACCGCTGCCCTGAAATGCCTGTACCTGGTCACCAGATCTCTTGATCCCACCGGCGGCGGTCGGGCACGCTGGGTAATCAGGTGGAAGCCTGCACTAAACGCGTTCGCTATTACCTTCGCCGGCCGGTTCGAAAGAACCACTCAATAATGAAAACCAGCCGGACCCCACACACCGTTTATCGGACAGTCCC